>NZ_JAYGHD010000330.1:0-28460 GCF_034932245.1 Nostoc sp. UHCC 0251 | reverse complement strand
GGTTTTTTCTTTCCCTTTTTCCCTTTCCCCTTTTCCCCTTAACCGAGAAGTATTGTTTCCGCACCCACTGTAATAGACTGCAACAACGCCAAAAAAGCATGTTTTTGCAGAACTGCTGCTCATTCATTAGAATGTTGTGCAGGGGATAGCGTAACTTTGAATTTCCACAGAAAGATACTTTAATCTCAATTTAGAGATAGAAACTGTCACAGAAGTTACATTCCACACAAATTTACACTTAGTTTCGCAAGTCAGACAATTTGGTGGCTATAGCGCACGCATCTGCAAGTCTTTGACAATTACTATTGGCAGCAAAAGAATAAATGTTTATGTGGAGTGAGATTTATTTAAAAATAAAAATCTCATTAGCAAATAAGTTGATGTAAATTAAACTGACTAAAAACAACAAAGGTTTTACTTCAAGAGATTTACAGCCATACGGACAATCTAAAATCTAAAATCGCTTGTCAATGTTGAAGAAAACACTTTGTATTAGGCAGTAATATAAATTTGATGTCTTTGCCAAGTTGTGTTCAGTATGACAGAATTACGTTGAAATGCGGAAGTGCTGTTAAAATTTTTAATTTATCTGACAAAATACATGAAATTAGTATGAGCGCCAATAAAGTGTACCGGAAGCAGCTTTATCGTCAAGGTGTTAGAGGTTAGAAGCTAATGGGGCGATTCGAGAAGCAACCAGAAAACCCAAGAGTCAGAGGCGAGTTGTCCAGAGCAGCAGAAAATGCTCTTTGGGCTGTAGTTGAAGATTTAGAAAATCTTCAGCAAAATGTCCTCAGAGGGTTACAAGAAGACGTAAAGCGACTTCAGTCAGAAAAGAATCGGTTATCTGATGACATTCAAAGCCTGCTAGAGGAAAAAGAGCATTTACAACAAGTGCGCCAAATTACTGAGCAGCAAGTGTTAATTCGGCAACTGGCAGAAGTTCTGGCAAAACATATATCTTCACAACTGCAATCCTCTCTGGCAACTTTAGCTAACCAAAATATAGAGGGCAAGTCTTATGAACAAGCTGCGCTTAAATCCGCTGAAGTAAGCAGCAATGTAGTAAGTGAAATCAATGAAAAAGTCGAACACATGTTTGACAGCTTGGATGACACCGTTACTGTTACCTTTAACTCGCTGCAACAGGAGCTGAAGAACTATCAAAGTAATCTTTCCCAGCAGTTGTCACGGATGTACAGCCAGCAGCAGCAAGGGGAAACGATTTTAACGGAGTTTGTTAATCGCCTGCATGGAGAGCTAGAAAAAACTATAGAAGAAGCTTCGCGTAAACCAGCAACAGCAGGTACACCTACTGTTTTGCAATTTACCGAGCCAGAAAAAAACAGTTCTTTTGAGACATCCCCGCCACAGGTTGGGGAAGTAGTAAGAAATTCCTCTGAGCCAATTTCCCCGATCCCCAATCAATTTTCACCAAGGGAAACGACATCAGAGCCGAACGTTGTTAAAGAAAACGCTGCGAACCCAATTTCTGCTCCCAACAAAGACTTGTCCCAAAGTGAAACAACATCGCAGCCGCCGATTCTTAGAGAAAACGTCGCTAACCTAATTTCTATTTCTGTCCCCAATAAAGATTTGTCGCAAAGGGAAACGACATCAGAGCCGACTTTTGTTCAAGAAAACGCTGCGAACCCAATTTCTGCTCCCAACAAAGACTTGTCCCAAAGGGAAACTAAATCAGAGCCGAATCCTACTGTAGTCCCGCCACCAAAGGAAAACGCTGCTGAACCAATTTCTGTCCTCAATAAGGACTTGCCGGAAAACGAAACGACATCAGAGCCTCCTACTGTATCGGTGCCACAGCCGGAAGCAATACAACCTTCACGAAGGAGAAACGCTGCTGAATCAATTTCTCTCCTCCGCAGGAACGTATCGCAGAGCAAAGCTAAATCCTCACCGACTACTGCGCTAGAGCCGCAGCCGGCTGCAAAACCTCCACAATCGCGATCGCGCAATTCTTCTGGTTTATCGTCGCTCCAAGTCGGTTTCTTGTTGATTGTCTTATCGGTAGTGTTATCGTCGCTTTATAACGTAGCCATTAAGATAATTTTCGGCGAAGGTTCCCAAATTTTTGGAGTATTAGAGGTAGAGCGCTTGCTGCCGCCCACTTTGGGTAATACTTTCTTAATTTTGACCCTACGGTTTATGGTAGTAGTGC
Source organism: Nostoc sp. UHCC 0251 (assembly GCF_034932245.1). Classification (NCBI taxonomy): domain Bacteria; kingdom Bacillati; phylum Cyanobacteriota; class Cyanophyceae; order Nostocales; family Nostocaceae; genus Nostoc; species Nostoc sp. UHCC 0251. The sequence goes on along the minus strand of NZ_JAYGHD010000330.1, from coordinate 26,281 downwards.
CACTGATGGTATTGTTGTCTCCGATACTGCATCCAAGTTTGTGGCAAGACTTAGAAAACTTGGCCAACTCAGTCCGAGGAAATCCCACACCTGCTAATGCAGCTACCAAGCAGATTTTGCTGTTGTCGGTTGTGAGTGGATGCTTTTTGTTTTTGTCTCAGGTGCTCATATACACTGCGATCGCTCAAATCACAACTGGAATGGCGATCGCACTGTTCTTTATCTATCCGATGGTTAGTGGTCTATTCTCATGGCTTCTGTTTGGCGATCGCTTTAGCATATTTCGCATCGGTGCGATCGCCGCTATTTGCTGCGGTGAATTGTTGGTTTTGGGAGGTTCTCCCATAGGTATGAGCAATACTTCAATGGGAAGCAGCACCGCTATTCTTTCAGGCGTGGCTTTTGCTGCCTACATAATTCTGACACGGCATTGTGCTAGCAAACTGCATCCTGTGACTTTTACTTTAATTAACTTCGCTACCATGTTGTTGTTGAGCTTTATCTGCTTGATGCTACCTTTACCAAGCGATTGGAACTTGGTAGTTGACCCCTCTAAGATGCTGGAACTGGTTTTAAGTGCATTTATTTTGGGTGTGTTGACTCTTGCGGGCTATCTGCTCAACAATGTTGGTATCACTAAACTAGGGGCTTCACGATCAGCGCTCATCGGTGGTAGCATCCCAGTTTTAACAGTGATTTTCGCTGGGTTAATCATTCAAGAAAATTTGGATATTGTGCAAATTCTAGGAGTGTTGTTAGTCACCTTTGGCGCGGCTGCTTTCAGCTTTGAAACAATGCGAAATCAGGTTAAACCCTCTAGTCCTACAAATTAAATGACGAGTTCAATCAGTTTAGGTGTGATGGGAGCTACTTTACCTCCCATCACTCTCAGCACCAATCCTGACATGAATACGCTTAGTTGTCACTTCTCTAAATCATCTATGACAAACAAGATCCCCGACTTCTTTGAGAAGCCGGGGATCTAAGTTTTCACAAATAATTTAGGACTGCTGTATAGGTGGAGATAACGCTTAATAGATGAGCGAGCAGTAATCAGAATAACTTGACTTGTAATATATTTTTAGGGATTTAGCCTGATACAGATAGGGAAAACACGTATATGTAAGCAGTACGAGTAGTACTGACTCAAGCAATTGAGCAGGAGTACTTGCTCACAAAGGAAATTTGCAAGGAGTTAAAACCATTGCAGTACGTTTTAGAACTAGAAGATGAAGAAGTAACAGAAGTGTTTAGAGTAACCAGGTTTTTAAGCGTGGTAGACTCACTAAGTGGGCAAGAATAAATTAAACTATGTTAAGTAATGTAAATTTGCTACATTGGCTATTAGTAAGGCATTCAGACCTTAAAATAGGGCAAAATCCGCTTACCAAAACCTTTAATTATTCACGCCCGGTTACTTATTGTGTTTGGTGAGATAGAATCTTTATTTCTGTCAGTCTGTAGTAGTCAATTTGGTTTGCGTAGGCGTAGCCCGCGCTTCTCTGCGAGACGCTTTGCGTAGCTTGCTTCCACGTTCGCGTAGCGTCCCGTAGGGAAGTGGTACGACAAAGCTCAGTGACCACCGCAGGTATCGCCCAGATTCCTAGAGAAAGAAGTTTATGTCGTAACCTGCCACGGATTATCCTTCTTTTATAGCAACAAACTATCTACGCAATTCAAGTCTCTCAAATATATAAAACAGTGAGGTAGAAAATACTTAAAACAAATCAATAAATTAGTTAAATCATGAAAGTTTTAAATTCTTTCATGAAAGAAATATAAATTCATTGAAAAAGGATCGTGAAATAATTATCAGATGGAATCGAATATGTTTTATTATGTGTATGGCTAGTAACTAATCTTTCGGTTATTAGAATGAGCAACAAAGTCTGATGGTTATGCGATTGAGTCTTTAATAATCGCGGCTTTCTGTTTTAATTTATCAAAACAAAAGGATAAATTAAAGTTGGATTTAGGAGTAAAGATAAAATGTCATCAAATCTTGATTTAACAAAAATGAAACATATTTATATCCACATCATTTCTTTTCAAGTTAAAGATAGAGAAGTGTACTCCAAATCCCACAAACAATGATATGATAAGGAACGATATTTGAAAAAACAACAGGTATTTCTGAAATTGGAATTAATTGCTCTACTTGATGTCTACTATCTTCCCCCAAGTCAACGGCTTATAGTGGCGAGACATCACTGGAGGTTGTAAACAAGATGGTAATTCACAAGGAACCGTGTGGGTCAACTTCTGAATATTGCTACACCTTGTAAGCAATTTATTTTTAGATTACTCCCAATGATCTCTAGCCATCTGTGTACTACAAATAATTCGCTAAAGCTGAATAACAATCATCTTTTTCGAGTAACAGATATCCCAGACGAACCGCGCAAACTAGTTTTTACTCTGAATCGGCATAGTGCCAAAACTAGGTGTAAACAGCTTGACGTTGTTGCTCTTGAAAGATGAGAAAAAGGCAGAGAACTTAAAGGCTTTATAGATTACTTGCAACACAGTTGATTTTTGGGACGGGAACCGCCGTAAAGCTGGACTTGTGATGTTTTGAATTTTCTGGTCAGATGCAGAGACAGTTATAGTGACAACCATCAAATCTGCCTGTATACCAGAGAATATGCGAGAATGGTAGTTTAAACTACCACCGATTTCATAGTTATCGCATACTAATATAGTCTGAAGTAAAGACATTCTCTTCAGCCAGGTGTATACTACCTATTTTCACTCGATTAAAAATTGTGTAAACGTGCTATTCAATTGTCTGTAATATGAGTAACGACATAGATCTGATCAAACGTCTTGACCCCAGTGCGATGGATCAGATCATGCTTTATCTGGCTTTTAGTGCCATGCGGACGAGTGGGCACAGGCATGGGGCATTTTTAGACGCAGCCGCAACAGCAGCAAAGTGTGCAATTTACATGACCTATCTGGAGCAGGGGCAAAACCTGCGGATGACAGGGCATCTGCACCACCTGGAGCCGAAACGGGTAAAAATTATTGTAGAAGAAGTCAGACAAGCGCTAACAGAAGGCAAACTGTTAAAGATGCTGGGTTCTCAGGAACCGCGCTATTTGATTCAATTGCCTTACGTCTGGCTAGAAAAGTATCCTTGGCAACCGGGGCGATCGCGCGTTCCTGGTACCAGCCTGACAAGTGAAGAAAAAAGACAAATTGAGCAAAAACTTCCCAGTAATCTACCTGACGCCCAGTTAGTTAGCTCTTTTGAATTTCTAGATTTGATTGAGTTTTTGCACAGGCGATCGCAAGAAGACTTGCCACCCGAACACCAAATGCCTTTGAGTGAAGCTTTGGGTGAGCATATCAAGCGTCGTCTGCTCTACTCAGGAACGGTAACACGCATTGATTCTCCTTGGGGAATGCCCTTCTACGCTCTTACCCGTCCTTTTTATGCCCCCGCAGACGATCAAGAACGCACTTACATCATGGTAGAAGATACCGCTAGGTACTTCCGCATGATGAAAAATTGGGCAGAACGGCGACGAAATGCCATGCGCTTACTGGAAGAACTTGATATCCTCCCAGAAAAAATGGAGCAGGCTATGGAAGAATTGGATGAAGTTATCCGTGCCTGGGCAGATAAATATCACCAAGACGGCGGTATTGCAGTAGTTTTACAGACAGCTTTTGGTGAAAGAGAAGACTAGCACCGCAAAGCGGAAGTCAGCCGCAGGGCGGAAGTCAAAAGTCAAAAGTCACTCATGCTTTAATTTTGGGCTTTCTGGTTGAAATGAAATGTTAGTTTATTTCCGCCGGACTGTACTAGTAGCGCTACACAAAATTCAAAAAGCTTATAAATTAAGCTTTTCAGTAATTTTGTCTGTTGCTTAATAGTAGAAAGATGGTTGCTCTATATTAGATTGTAACACTGTACTATTAATAGTAGTACAAAAGTCACAAAATTGCTTGTGACTTTTGTGTTGTAAGTGTTTAGTTTGCATCATTTGCAAGCAGAGGACAATTATACCCCGAAGTCCTGTTCGCCCAGTATATGCAATTTAACTGTGGAATATTACCCATTAATATTAAACGTGAAAAATTAGTAGGGTGGGTATTAAAATGCCCACCCTACTAATTAACCCATATTCTCAGTCAACTACAAAGGATTGTAATTAATTCGTCGTGCCGGGTTGCGTTGGAACAATCGGTTGTGTTGGAATACTCGGTTGCGTTGGAAATGGGGTAGTCTCTAAACTTGGAGTTGAACCCGCAGGTATTATAGTTGGTGGTGCAGACAAAGATGAAGCACCAAGAACACTATCATCTGCACTGATACAAGTATCTAACGCCTGTGTCGGAGGAAAGTCAATTTGACTACGTAAGCCAACCACACACTGCCCAAAGCGCACGGGTAACAAACTACGTCCACAGTAATCTAATACTGCCGGATTAGCTTCTTCCTTAGTACTTAAGCTAACGCCAACTACACAGGTAGCTAACTCCTCAGGACGTCGGGCCTTCCCACAAGAAGAAAGCGCATCTGTCGCGGCAATTTGGGTTTCCTTATCAATTTTAACCACGCAAGCAGCCAAATCTCTTGGACGCAGTGCTGCTGCACAACCTTGTGATGCCGCTTCTGCCGTTACACCCACGCTCAAAAGGCGACCCGCACAGACACTATAATCATTGCGATAGGAAGCAGCGATCGCTGTATTGGGTAAGATCGTTGCCAAGCATCCAGCTATAGCCAAAACTGGTACTGTTAAAATCCTGGAGGTGGAACTGGCTTGTTTGTTCTTACCTCTATTAACCGCTTTATTGCTCATTTGACGTTGCCATTCTCCAAACACCCAAAGTTATGCTAACTCAAATATTTTAAAAATCCTCTGCAATTAAAGAATTTCAGCGGCAGTAAGGTATAAACATAATTATTTATGCCGGAAATTGTGTTAATATATCTGTTTGAAAGATAAGTAGGTAACGTAAAAAGTATTTCAGAGTAAGAATACTGCGTAAACCAATCTGATGATTGAGTAGCCTACGAAACTAAATAAACACAAAAAAGTTATGGGCAGGAGTACGGCGTGACAGGTCGGAATTCAGGCTTGGAGGCTAGTTTGTCGGGTTTACCGATTAAAAGCAACTGGCGCAAAAATCGATGCGTCTACCTTGGTGAGATACGTCTTACCTCGGTAAGCAGCTTCAAAAAACCAAGAATCCCCTGATTTTTAATCAGGGGAGTGTCAAAATTGAATGTTTCGGTAAAGTTTAAACAGGATTAGATTAAGGAAACTCATGTCCCGATATAGAGGGCCACGCCTCAGAATTGTACGCCGCTTGGGCGATTTACCAGGATTGACTCGTAAAAGCGCCAGACGCGCTTACCCGCCTGGTCAGCATGGTCAGAACCGTAAGAAACGCTCTGAGTATGCCATCCGTCTAGAAGAAAAGCAAAAGCTCCGCTTCAACTACGGTTTGACTGAAAAGCAATTGCTACGCTATGTGCGGAAAGCCAGACGTGTTACTGGTTCTACCGGGCAAGTGCTGTTGCAATTGCTAGAAATGCGCTTGGATAATACCGTTTTCCGCTTGGGTATAGCCCCGACTATCCCAGCGGCTCGTCAACTGGTAAATCACGGTCACGTAACTGTTAACGGTCGTGTGGTGAATATTGCCAGCTACCAATGCCGTCCTGGTGAAGTAATTGCGGTCAGAGATCGGGCACAATCACGGAAGTTGGTGGAAGCTAACTTGCAATATCCCGGTTTGGCGAACCTGCCCAGTCATTTGGAGTTTGACAAAAATAAGTTGGTTGGTAAAGTCAACGGCGTTGTTGAACGGGAATGGGTGGCACTACAAGTTAACGAACTACTTGTGGTGGAATACTACTCACGACAAGCGTAATAGTCATTTGTCCTTAGTCATTTGTCCTTAGTTATTTGCAAAGGGCAAATGACCAATGACCAAATAATTATTAATTCATAATTCATAATTCATAAATTTTAGAATGAGTACAGAGCCACCCACTGAATTTTTAAATCAGTGGTCAAAAAGACAGTGGAGAGTTCAGCCGCTCACACTGATTTCAATTATGAATTATTAATTATCAATTATGAATTAGTTTGACTATCCACCGATTTGCGACATGGTGCGTGTATATGTACCTGAAATGCCAGAATCACGCCCTTTAAAGTTAATTTCTGGCTTGATATTTAGTAAATGCCTTACTTGCTCTTGTAATTGAGCGGTGCTAGTGCCAGAGCGCAGAGCAGTTTTTAAATCTATTTGACCAGTTTCATTCAATAAACAGGGACGCAGCCAGCCATCGGCACTCAGACGCATCCTGTTACAACGATCGCAAAAACATTCTGACATTTGACTAATAAATCCCAGTGTCCCCTTCGCACCGGGAATTTGAAAGACATCAGCAGGCCCAGCACCACGAACTTGTGATTCTGACAAGCCCCAGCGATCGCGGATAGATTCTCGCAACTCGGCTGAAGATACCCAACCGCGATCGCCAAACAAATGTACATTACCAATAGGCATGAATTCAATAAATCGAACGTGCCACTGTTTGTCAATTGTTAGAGCAGCTAAGTCTAGAACTTCGTGATCGTTGACCCCAGGAATCACCACCACATTCAGCTTCAGTGGGTCGAATCCGACCTGGTGGGCAGCTTGAATGCCATGCCAAACTTGTTGCCAACGAGAACGCCCTTGATTACCAATAATTTGATCAAAAATGTCGGGATCGAGAGAGTCCAGACTAATATTAATTCTTCGCAGACCTGCGTTGTAAAGGTTTTGTGCCATTGGAGCCAGCAAAAAACCGTTGGTGGTCATTGAGAGGTCTTGAGTTTGGGGGAAAGTTGCGATCGCGCTTACCAAATCTACCACGCGCGGACGCAATAGGGGTTCACCCCCAGTCAACCGAAAGCGACTAAAGCCTACTGGAATAAAAACTTCTTTAATTAAGGTGAGTAGTTCCTCATCAGTCAATAACTGTTGCTTGAGAATATAATCCAGTTCTACTCCCTCTGGCATACAGTATTGACAGCGAAAATTACAGCGATCGATTAAGCTAATGCGGAGGTAGTCTACCTGGTTCATCGTTTTATTTTTATTGTCTCTGATTAATTAAAGACTTTACAAAAGTGGTTTACGCCTTTTCTCTATTGTGTGGTATTTCAAGATACCGCTCCACCTCTTAAGTCAGAGTCTACAGATTGTGGCATAATAAGCCGATCGCATCCACTAGTTAGTCATCAATCGTGCAAGATACCGACTCTATAAACGACCTTGCTGCTGCTTTACTACAGCCAGCAGATATCAGCTTTGAACTCCCTGATCCAGAAGATGAACAGATTCTAGAGTCAGATTTTCAACAGCAGCTAGAAATAGCTTGGCAGGTATGCGATCGCTTTGATTTGCAAACTGAAATCTGGCGGGGGCGAATTTTAAGGGCTATCCGCGACAGAGAAAAAGTTGGTGGTGACGGACGGGGTACTGGCTTTCTACGATGGCTAAAAGAGCGAGAAATCAGCAAAAGTCAAGCTTATGCCTGGATTCAACTGGCGAATAGTGCTGATACTCTTATCGAAGACGGTAAACTTGACCCCGGTTCTGTGAACAACTTCAGCAAACGGGCTTTTGTTGAAACCTCCAAAGCAGTCCCAGAGGTGCAACAGATGGTGAGTGAAGCCGCACAAAAAGGCGATCGCATCACCAGGCGCGAAGTACGTCAACTCAGCGATGAATGGACAGCCATGTCCTCAGATTTATTACCTGAAGCAGTTAAAGAAAAAGCAGCAGATAACACCCTTCCCCCACGCTACATTGCCCCACTGGTGAAGGAAATGGAAAAACTACCAGAATCGCACCAAAAGTTTATCCAAAAGGAAATTGCTGCTAATCCTGATGTGGATACCCTGAAACAGGTAACTACCGAAGCGCGTAACTTGGCCAAATATCTTAAAGGGGCGGCTCAAGTTCAGGCGTTAACGCAGGAAAATATTGATATTGAAACAGCCTTAGAAGAAGCGCAAAGAGTCGGCTGTTTGAGCATAGCTGCTGACTTGGTAAATCAAGCATCGCAAATTGAACAAACGATCGCTAAATTGTACATGACTTGGAAGCGAATCGGTAATTTAGCAGATCGATTATATGTAGATACTGGCGCAAGTACACCCAACTTGCGATCGCTCCTCACCTGCTTGGAACCTCTGGGTGGTGAAATCATGGAATTGCAACTTAGTGGTGCGACTGAACACACTGTACGTCTGCAAATTCAGGAGACGAGTTAAAGAATAGGCATCGTTCATGGCCGCGAAGTTACGAGAATTAAACATTGATCCAGTCAAAAGGACGGTTAGAAACCGCATCTATACAGACAAAACCCACCTCCGTGGGTTTCAAAACCTTAATAGGCTGCGCCAACGGGAAGGCTACACAAACGTAGGCGCTACGCGAACGCCATTCGCCTTGGCTCTAGTTTGACTGTTTATCTTCTAATTAGCAGTGCAAGATGTAGCGGTGAGTGAGGAGTTATGGGGCGATGCAGTGGGTACTTGAGCAACCAAAACCACGTTACCATTAGCATCCATAACCCATCCTTGAGCTTCTACAATTTGAGTAGGTTCATTGACAGAATTAACCTTCTGTGATTTTTCTTCTGTATTTCGCTGTGTCTGAACAAACGCTCTTTTCTGAATACCGCCAGCACGATTCTGACTCTTTGGAGAAAGTGTGATCCAATCTGCCAGCACTGCATCATCAGCTATCAATGGCTGCGTAGGATCGGCTACTATTCCTCCACGTCCAGTAGCAATAAATGAACTCCTGGCTATTTTTCCACCAGAATCACAACCAGCAGCAATTTGCTGCGAAGCATCAACCAGATTTACAGGTAATTCCACTAATCCTTTACTGGGGTCAACATCTGGTGAGTTGATTTGTATAGTGCCATTTAATGTTGGGTTTTGCTGAGAAAACGCGGTGATGTCACTTGTTAGCAGCCTACTGGGATCTAGTGGCTGTTTAGGGTTCAACAGCCTTTCTACCTCTGCACGGGTGCGCGGCTCAAAACCAAAGATATTCTTAGCAGTGATTGTGATTTTACCACCAGAGGCAGACAAGGCATTGGCGGTAATATCATTATTTTCAGAAGGAGCGGTGACAAGGAAGCCATTAGGTACATTGATGGTGATATTACCGCCACCTCCATCACCCTCTGCATTAGTGGTTATTTTACTTTCGTGGCGCATCATTAATATATCCCGCACCTGTAACGAAATATTCCCGCCCTGACCTGACTCACTATTAGATGTGATTTCTCCTTGGTTGTCCAGAAGGATGGAGTGAGCAGTTATATTTAGTTCACCTGCTGCTCCTAGATTGCTTACATCCCCTTGATATATTACATCCTTTGGGAGCTCTGGAATTTCGCTGCTCACGGTTATTGTAGCCCCATCCCGGATAATTAATTTATTTGTATTTATTGTCACTTTCCCCGCATCTCCCGGGCCATTAGTCAAAGCAGACAAGCCACTGGGTGTAGTACCATTGACTGAAATTCCAGTTATTTCTACAGAGTCGGAGGCGTTTACAGTCAAATTTCCACCTTTCCCTGTAGCTGGGAAATATTTGTTAGGATCTGATGATAATAGCGTTCCTGAAGACTGTGTTGTTAGTTGTGCTCCATCCTGGATACGGAACTTCCCAGTATTGATTGTTATATCGCCAGCATTTCCAACATCAGAAGTCCCGCTAAACAATCCACTGAAAGAAAAATTACGGCCCAAAGAGAAACCACCGATTAAGTCCACAGAATCTGAGGCGTTTACAATCAATTTTCCTCCTGAACCCAAGCTTTGTTTTACATTCCCGACTTGTGCTCCATTTCGGACTTGTGCTCCATTCCTGACAATCAACTTTCCAGTTGTAATCGTTAAGTCTCCAGCGTTTCCTGCACCAAAAGTTACAGCCGTCAACGGTGTGCCGGGACCAATTAATTCTACGGACTCTGAGCCATTCACTGTTAAATTCCCTCCCGATTGAGAACCCAAGGTATTAGCTAAAATCTGTGAACGGTCAGTTATCAGAATGCGCCTACCCTGTACCTGGATATCGCCACTACCTTCGCCACTAACATCTACCAGAGATGACTTTGTAGAACCGTTAACAGTTCGCTGTATTAGTTGGATGTTCTGAAAATTCTGGACACCTTCATAACCTAAGACCCAACCTTGGTTCGCTGGCTTCAGACTGACAAGACTATTGCTAGCAACACTTCCTAGCTCAATTCGTCCCCCTTTTGTCGTTAAATTTCCGCCCTCCAAGGTTATATCACCGCCTATAAGTGCCAAGGTTTTACCTGGCTGCACTTGTAGACCAGCAGGGGCATTTAAGCGATTGGTTGCCTCATCTAAACTAGCTTGAGATTCATTGCGGATGAAACCCGCACTTGCCCCGAATTGTAAGCCAGTAGGAACACTTACTATCAGCAAAGGTATGGTTTTGGGATCTGTGGTACTAAATTTAGTACCATTAGCAAAGTTCACACTACTTGCTGTACTTGCTACAAATGAACCGCCTATGTTTAAGGAAGCATTGGGCCCAAAAATAATACCGTTAGGATTAATCAAAAACAGATTAGCATCGTAATTAGCTTTAAGGATTCCATCAATATTTGAAATAGATTTACCTGTTATCCGGGTAATGATGTTCTTAATATTTGCGGCGTTGTTGAAAGAAGCTGCGTTTCCAGTGCCAACAGAAAACTGTTCAAAGCTGTGGAAAAGGTTCGTATAGCGAATTGCTCCACCATCGATTTGGTCAGTAGGGATTCCATTAATCACCTTGCGTGTAACAACTGAATTTTCAAATCCCAAGGTGTTATCCGGTGTAATTTGGGATAAAGCACAACTTATAGAAAAAGTAAGTGTTCCAGTAAATGCCAAAACACTGACTAGTCGTAACTTCCAGTACCTACCGCTTCGGCTTTGATACATCATAGAATTTACCCTTGCATTATGAGCCTTTAATCTAATGAAACAACCCTGCCTTTTTAAGCGGGCTACTGCACTGGGCGTCGAGCCACTCTTGGTGCAAGTGGCGTGGATTTAGGAGAATATAAAAGTATTTTTATACATTATTCAGAGGGTGTAGGGGATAGGGGGTAGGGTGTAGGGAACCCACGTTTAAAAACGTGAGATTGAAACAAGGACACTGTTTTTCTCGCGCTTTGCGTCTCGAAAAACATCTTTTTTTTAAACTGAGCTTTAAACTCTGAAACTTTAGTTTTTATTTCTTCCCCTATACCCCACACCCTACACCCCACACCCTGTTTTTTGTAAGGGCTTTTCAAATATCCTCTTAGAGGTTGTTTGAAAAGTCTTTGGCTGTGATTTTAGTCACTTGTTGATCCCCCCCCTAACCCCCCTTAAAAAGGAGGAAACCGGAATCAAAATCCCCCAATTTATCGGGGGATTTAGGGGGATCTAAAACTTTTGATACCGATAAAAGGACTTTTTAAACATCCTCTAAATCGTTGTCAATAAGTATAGTTTAATGCATTGCTCCTGATCGATCATTTAGCAGTCCATCCAGCAACCATCAGGATGGTTATCTATAGGGCAAGGCTTACGCAATACTATACACGATTTATTCAATTTCTGGGTTTGCTCATCTACACTAAGGTCATTAGATTCACTAAAGTCATTAGATCGAAGTTGGTTTAGGTTGAGTGTATACTCAAGTTTAAGAATATCTTGTGCTGATATACCGTATTTTTCGATTATCTTGCTTAAGTTAGAGTTATTGAGGATATTAAACAATTCCTGCTTAATTTCGTCTTTTAACTTCTGTAATCTTTGAGCATCTATAAATGTTGACTGTAATGCTTTAGAATCCATAAATTTTGCTCTCCTTGCAGATCGGTAAATGTGTGAACTTATCTTGTAATGTACTAAATTAACTTGACTTCTATGAGTACAGTTTGGTAACAAAAAATCAAGAAGATGGAGTTTAGAGTAACAGGAAAGCATTAGTTTTCTAAAGCTCTTGCGAACTCCGATAATTATGACTTCAACTTGGCTAGTTATAATTACGCATTGTGTAACAAAACTTCATATAGGAATCGTATTTGATTTTTGAAATTATCTGCGTAGGTGGGGATTGGGGAGTGGGGAGTAGGGAATAAGGAATTAGACTTTTCGAGCTTTACCGAGCTTTTTCAGAAATCAAATATTACTCTAGGACCAGCCCTTTCAAGGTGTCTGTTTTTGGATTATTTTCGGGATAGAATTTTAGCTGTAGAAACATGAGGTCTTTTGGAAGGACGAGTGCGTTTTAGTGTCCTTCTTGTCTTTTTTGGTGCGCGAGGATGGGACGCAAAAACAACTAAATTAACGTTAGCTGCCAAATCTTGAAGTACGTTCTTCAGTTCAATTAGATTCATTTTTGCAAAAACCTTCCACTCCTTTGGGGGAATAGCAATCATCATTCCACGGTAAGTTCCCTTGATTTCATCAGCTAAATAATAGCTTGACACTTCTTGCTCAATTTTTTGAATGCCATGAATACTTCTCAGAGCCGCTAGGATAACAGAAAGGATGTTGTAGGAAACTAAGGCAACGCAAAAAGCAAACAGAGCAGCTTTAGGATAACCAAGGGTCTTAATTTCACAATTAAATATTTCAGTTAAAATCTGGAATAAAGTTTCAATCTTCCAGCGTTTACGGTAGATTTGAGCCACAACTAAAGCATTGGCAACCTCCGTAGAAAGATTAGTTAGGATAAAGATTTCTGAGTCTCCATCACGGGTAGTTTCATCTAAAATTACTTTGATACGCCGAATATTTGATAGATAGCCCTCATCATCACTAACTTTAACAGTTTGTTCAAATACTGTTCCTCCTTCTACTGAACCAATATGGCGAAATTCTGAGGCATCATACCAAGGAAAACATTGATGCTCTCGGATAATGAAATAGCCTTTTCGAGCTACGATACCACTCAAAAAGTTCAAAGTGCAGAAATTTCGGTCAGCGATCCACACATCATCTTCTTCGATTGTAGTCAAAACTTTATGTAGTAGAGAACGTTCTTGAGCATGAGCATCTTCACAAGGAAAAACATCAATTGCCAGCATTAGAGATGGGTCAAGTACCACCAATGATTGCCCTGGTAAAGGCGCACTGTTACAGTTGCGAAGAGGTTTTAGACGATGTTCACTTGCAGCTATTGCATTACCATCTAAAATTTTGAGCCGATAACCAGGTAGCCAATCGGGTAAGCTTCCGTTTAAATGACGAATAATCGCTTCCATTGAAGCTCCCGTATTCCTCACTAATTCAGCACTGACATTAGGCTCCATTGCATTTAGCTTGTTATAGACTGAAGTAACCGAAACGTTTATTTGCGATGCTTTAGCTTGATATGCAGCATGAATTGAAGGTCTAATCCCACAAGCTACTGTATTCATCATCTCCACTACCGTAGAGAACAGCAATTCTTTTGTGTATTGAGTTTTGGTGCTTTTCTCAAATAGCTCGTCAAGTTTCTCAGGACATAAAATTGTTTCGAGAAGTCCGCGAACCATTACTGAAACCGGACTTTCTTCTACAAAACGCTCAAACACTTGACCTAGAACCATTCTAGCTATTCCCTCTCTAGCAACTATATTTTTTCAACTAACTATAGTTTGAGGAAAATTACAAGACCTTGAAAGGGCTGGTCCTATACTCCTATATATTTATACTGGATTTCCTTAAAGCATTGATGAATCTGGCTACTGACCGTTGATCGCTCAAAAGGATTGAGCAATTGATACCTCCTCAACTTTCACACTCTGCTTACGCTTTGGATAAGCTCACAGGCTAAAGACTTAACCATTAACCTTTTCATCTTTCTCATGTCGCCAGAAAATCAAATATGTTTTTTATGTGGGTGTTGAGGATGATGGAATCCGCGATGTCTACAACGGGCTACGCCAACGCACTGATACCTGAGTTGAGTAAAAGAAGCGATCGCACCAACAAAAGTTAAGAGAATCTCGATTTCTAATTAGCAGTGCAAGATGTAGCGACGAGTGAGGACTTATGGGGTGACGCAGTAGGAACTTGAGCAACCAGAACCACGTTCCCATTGGCATCCCTTATCCACCCTTGGGCTTCCACAATTTGAGTGGATTCATTGACAGAATTAACTTTCTGTGATTTTTCTTCTGTGTGTCGCTGCGCCTGAACAACCGTTCTTTTCTGAATACCGCCAGTACGATTCTGACCCTCTGGAGAGAGTGTGATCCAATCTGCTAGCACCGCATCAGCCATCAATGGCTCTGTGGGATCGGGTGCTAGCCCTCCACGCCCAGTAGCAATAAATGAACTCTTGGCTGTTTTTACACCAGAATTACAACCAGCAACAATTTGCTGCGAAGTATCAACCAAATTTGCAGGCAGTTCGACTAACCCTTTACTGGGGTCAGCATCTGGTGAGTTGATTTGGACTGTGCCACTTAATAAAGGGTTTTGCTGAGAGAATGCGGTGATGTCACTTGTTGGCAAGTTATTCGGGTTTATTTCTTCTGGATCAAGCCCTTCTACGTCTCCACGAGTACGCGGCACAAAACCAAAGATGTTCTTAGCAGTGATTGTGATTTTACCACCAGAGCCAGAGAAGGCATTGGCGGTGATATCGTTATTTCCAGAGGGAGTCGCCACAAAAAAACCATTAGGCGCTTTGATGGTAATATTACCGCCATCTCCACCAAGCCCTGTCTTACCTGCGTTAGTGGTTATTTTACTTTCGCGGCGTATCAATAATAAGTCTTGCACCTGTAATGCAATATTCCCGCCTCGACCTGACTCGGTTTCAGCTGTGAGTTTCCCTTTGTTGTCCAGAAGTAGGGAGCGAGCATTTATATTTAAATTGCCTGCCTTCCCTAAATTAGTGGGATCTCCGATATAGATTACATTTTTTCGAGCTTGGCTGCTCACAGTTATTGCAGCCCCATCCTTGATAATCAATTGCCCTGTAGTTAGGGCCAAATTTCCACCATCTCCAGGCCCTTCAGTTCCAGAAAACAAACCACTAATTCTAGAACCATTTGGTGAGGTTCCTATTAGTTCTACCGACTCAGAGGCGTTCACCGTCAAGTTCCCTGCTTTTCCTGTAGCTGGTGTAAGTTGGTTAAGAATAAGACTAGACAAGCCCTCAGAGCTTGTGGATATTCTTGCCCCTCCTTGGATACGCAACTTCCCAGTGTTAATTGTGATGTTGCCAGCGTTTTGATCGCCATAAGTTGCACTAAATAATCCACTGGATATTAAATCACTACCATCTCGCAAGAGGGTAGTAGAAGTGCCGCTGATTAGTTCCACGGAATCTGAGGCGTTTATAGTCAATTGCCCCTGCAATTGTGCTCCATCTTTGACCATCAACTTCTTAGTAGTGACATTTATGTTTCCAGAGTTTCCGGTGGAGAAACTCTGAGTAAACAGTTGTGCATCTTGTTCAACTACTACAGACTCTGAGGCGTTCACTGTCAAATTCCCTCCTGGCTGCTCTTCGAAGGGATTAACTAGAATTAGGTAACTGCCAGTTATCCGCACAAGCCTGCCTTGGATGTGGATATTGCTGCGGCCCTCTCCATGAGTATCTACACTAGATGGAATTTTAGTTAAGTCAATTAGTTCGATGTTTTGGAAATTTTGAACACCTTCATATCCAAATGCCCAACCTTGGTTAGTTGGGCTTAAACTAACCAGACTATTATTAGCAACGCTCCCTAACTCAACTCTTCCGTTCTTGGCTGTGATATTTCCCCCCTCTAGGTTTATATCACCACCTATAAGTGCCAAGGTTTTGTCTTGTTGCACCTGTAGACCAACACCTTGTCCAAAGATATTAATTGCACCATCTGGTGCTGCTTGGGATTGATTGCGGATGGGAGCCGCAGTTGCTCCGAATTGTAAACCAACGGGAACACTTAGTGTTAGTAAGGGTGTAGTTTGAGGAGATGTAGCACTAAACTTTGTACCATCAGCAAAGTTCAAGCTACTCGCCGTACTTGCCACAAATGAACCGCCGATATTTAAAGAAGCATTAGACCCAAAAACAATGCCGTTAGGATTAATCAGAAACAGGTTGGCTGTGCCGTTAGCTTTCAGAATGCCATCTATATTAGAAATCGAATTTCCTGTCACTCGACTGATGATGTTTTGAATATCTATTGCATTGTTAAAGTACGCTGTCCTTTCCGTAGGGACAGAAAACTGTTCAAAGCTGTGGAACAAGTTTGTACCACGAACTGCCCCACCATCAATCTGGTCTATAGGCTGACTATCGATTAGCTTTGGTGTAATGATTGAACTTTCAGATCCCAGCGTGCCATCTTCTTGTATTTGGGCTAAGGCAAAACTATCAAAGAAAGTGAGCACTCCAGCAATTGCTAAAGTACTCACTATTCCTATCTCCCAGCACCAACTGCTTCGGTATCGAGACATTACAAACTTGCACCCAAAAATTAAAAGTATATTTAAATACTGTTCCTTGCTAATTAGGTATGGTGATACTTAGGATTATCTCTGTAGCCTAACTAGTAAATGCAAAGTTCAGCATTTTTATACTTACTAGAATAAACTTTTTCCAGTGCCAAGACTAAATTATTTAGCAGTTACAGCCAAGAGGGTTTCCAGTTGGGCAAGGGACACACCATGACTCTTGCCCTACCACAATTTCCTGTTCATTAACTGCATCACCAGATTTGATTTTATTTGGGTCAATATTGAACTGCCACTGAACTGTCAAAGCTCTAGCATCTGGTACCCCATACTTTTCAAGCACGCTGTATAAGCCAGCATTATTAACGCTTTCAAGCAGTTTCTGTTGAACTTCGTCTTTTAACTGCTGTAATGTTTCAGGGTTCATAACTGTTTCCGTTCTTTACAAGATGCGTCTAATTCCAGCTTTACTAGTAAGAATTACGCATAATGTTACAAAACTTCATGTTTTACTGCCGGATGTACTTTAAGCATTGCTGAACCATAAGAGCGTACAACTTTGGTTACGTTTCAATTTAAGTACTGAGGATGAAAAAAAAGCATCTCTTTATTGCGGAACGCTATACGTAGCTTACTTAAGAGAAGAAGTACAGTAAGTTATGCCAATGCACTAACAGGTTAAACATAAGATGGGCTTCCACTCGCCGCCAGCCTTCCCTGCTCAATTCTTAATTCCCGTCGCAGCAATACCCTGAATAAACTGACGCTGACCAATAAGAAATAATACCATTACTGGAACTGTTGCTATTGTCACCGCCGCCATCATCAAGGGCCAATTATTCGTAAATTGCTCTTGAAACTCTGCCAATGCTAGCTGCACCGTCCTTAATTCTGGTCGTGTCGTAAACACCAGAGGCTTAAACAAATCATTCCATTCGCCGATGAAGGTGAACAAAAACAGCGTTACCAACGCCGGACGGGCTAAAGGTAACATCACCCGCCACAAAATTTGTAGTCGGTTCGCCCCATCTATGGCTGCGGCTTCCTCTAACTCTACGGGAATTGTCTGGAAATACTGACGTAGCAAGAAAATGCCAAACCCGTTGACAGCAGTGGGTAAAATCAGCGCCCCATAAGTATTTATCAAGTGTCCCCACTTCAAAACCAAAAAGATGGGAATCACTAATAACTGAAAGGGAATCACTAAAGTTGCTAAAACGACCAATAGCAGTGCTTGGCGTCCCCGAAACTTCAGTCGTGCTAGGGCGTAACCAGCTAAAGCGGAAGTGACAATCTGAAACGCCGTCACAGCGATCGCTACCAAGGTAGAATTAGCAAACGCCAGCAAAAATTTTCCCTGCTGCCATGCAACGCGGTAATTAGCTAAAGACCAGTTATTTTTCGATAAATTTTCCGGGCTGGCGGCCGTCGATTCTAAGGAGGTGAGAAAGACCACAAACAGCGGTAGTAGAACGATAAATGCCCCTAGCAGTAAGACTACTAGGCTCAAAACATCGCCAGATTTCAGATTCGGGTTTGGTTTAGACATAACTTGAACTGCAAAGCATTTGTTTCGCTAGGACTAGAGCATCTCACCCAGCAACAGTTAATCTATAAACATAGTTACTTGTTAAGTTAAATTAAACCACAGTGATTATTACCCTCAGTTCATAGGGTAAATTGAATCCTGGTGTCAAATAATCAGGTTTACAGGAGTAAAGATACCATGCAGCAGCTTACAGACCAATCTAAAGAATTAGATTTCAAGAGCGAAACATACAAAGATGCTTATAGCCGGATTAATGCGATCGTGATTGAAGGGGAACAAGAAGCCCATGAAAATTACATCACACTAGCCCAACTGCTGCCAGAATCTCATGATGAATTGATTCGCCTATCCAAGATGGAAAGTCGCCATAAGAAAGGATTTGAAGCTTGTGGACGCAATTTGCAAGTAACCCCAGATTTACAATTTGCTAAGGAGTTTTTCTCTGGACTACACCAAAATTTCCAAACAGCCGCCGCAGAAGGAAAAGTAGTTACTTGCTTGTTGATTCAGTCTTTGATTATTGAATGTTTTGCGATCGCAGCATATAACATTTACATTCCCGTTGCTGACGATTTCGCCCGTAAAATTACTGAGGGAGTAGTAAAAGAAGAATATAGCCACCTCAACTTTGGAGAAGTTTGGTTGAAAGAGCATTTTACAGAATCTAAAGCTGAACTTGAACTTGCAAATCGCCAAAACCTACCCATTGTCTGGAAAATGCTCAACCAAGTAGAGGGCGATGCCCACACAATGGCAATGGAAAAAGATGCTTTGGTAGAAGACTTTATGATTCAGTACGGTGAAGCATTAAGTAACATCGGTTTTACGACTCGCGATATTATGCGCTTGTCAGCCTACGGACTCATCGCCGCTTAAAAAGTGCCGAGTTATGAGTGCTGAGTCAAGAGTGAAAGAATTCTCTGAAATTTATTCTTTCTTTTGTACTTAAAATATTGTCTCAGCACTCAGCACTGCTGAACCACTTAATATTCCACCCTTTCGAGACAGCATAAGCCTAATAATCACTACATGTTTGGTCTAATTGGACATCTGACTAGTTTGGAACACGCTCAATCGGTAGCTCAAGAATTGGGATACCCAGAATATGCCGATCAAGGGCTAGACTTTTGGTGTAGCGCCCCGCCACAAATTGTTGATACCATTATTGTCACCAGTGTAACTGGGCAACAAATTGAAGGACGGTATGTAGAATCTTGCTTTTTGCCGGAAATGCTAGCTAGCCGTCGCATCAAAGCTGCAACGCGCAAAATCCTCAACGCCATGGCCCATGCACAGAAGCATGGCATTAATATCACAGCTTTAGGCGGATTTTCCTCAATTATTTTTGAAAACTTTAAGTTAGAGCAGTTTAGCCAAGTCCGCAATATTAAACTAGAGTTTGAACGGTTCACCACAGGAAACACACATACTGCCTACATTATTTGTAAGCAGGTGGAAGAAGCGTCAAAACAACTGGGAATTAATCTATCAAACGCGACTGTTGCAGTATGTGGAGCAACTGGGGATATTGGTAGTGCAGTTACACGCTGGCTAGATGCGAAAACAGATGTCCAAGAACTTTTGTTGATCGCCCGTGATCAAGAACGTCTCAAAGAGTTACAAGGCGAACTGGGACGAGGAAAAATCATGGGTTTGACAGAAGCACTACCCCTAGCCGACGTTGTGGTTTGGGTTGCCAGTATGCCCAAAGGCGTGGAAATTGACCCCACCACTTTGAAACAACCCTGTTTGTTGATTGATGGTGGTTATCCGAAAAACTTAGGGATGAAAATTCAGCATCCTGGGGTACACGTGTTAAATGGTGGAATTGTAGAGCATTCTCTGGATATTGACTGGAAAATTATGAAAATAGTCAATATGGACGTGCCAGCCCGCCAATTGTTTGCTTGTTTTGCTGAATCAATGCTGCTGGAATTTGAGAAGTTATACACGAACTTTTCGTGGGGGCGGAATCAGATTACCGTAGATAAAATGGAGCAGATTGGTCGAGTATCAGTAAAACATGGATTTAGACCGCTGCTGGTTTAATCATTAGTCATTTAGTCATTTGTCCTTGGTCATTAGTCATTAGTTATTGGTCATTTGTTATTTGCAAAGGACAAAGGACAAAACACAAAGGACAAAACACAAAGGACAAAAGGCAAAAGGACAGAGGACAAAGGATAGATAACTTATAACTCGTAATTGATAACCCCTACGATGGCAACTACCGAGCGTAAACCGCTACTGTTAGATTTTGAAAAGCCTTTAGCAGAACTCGCAACCCGGATTGATCAAATTCGGCAACTTGCAGAAGAAAATGGCGTCGATGTTTCTGGTCAAATTCGTCAACTAGAAGCACGCGCTATGCAACTGCGTGAGGAAATTTTCAGTAGTCTATCCCCGTCCCAGCGATTGCAAGTCGCTCGTCATCCGCGTCGTCCCAGTACTCTCGATTACATTCAGGCTATTAGTGATGAATGGATGGAATTGCATGGCGATCGCTGTGGTGGTGACGATCCGGCTTTAGTTGGTGGTGTCGGTCGTCTGAGTGGGCAACCTGTGGTGATGTTAGGTCATCAAAAAGGTCGTGATACCAAAGACAATATTGCCCGTAACTTTGGAATGCCTTACCCTGGCGGCTACCGCAAGGCGATGCGGTTGATGGAACACGCCAACAAGTTTAGTATGCCAATACTAACTTTTATCGACACACCAGGAGCTTGGTCTGGGGTAGAAGCAGAACACCAAGGTCAAGGAGAAGCGATCGCTTACAACTTGCGAGAAATGTTTTGCTTAGATGTACCAATTATCTGCACAGTCATCGGTGAAGGTGGTTCCGGTGGCGCACTCGGTATTGGTGTAGGCGATCGCCTACTCATGTTTGAACACTCAGTTTATACTGTCGCAACTCCCGAAGCCTGCGCTGCCATTCTGTGGAAAGATGCTGCTAAGGCTCCCCAAGCAGCTGTTGCTCTCAAAATTATTTCCCACGACCTGAAAAAGTTGGGAATTATCGACCAAATACTGCCTGAACCCACTGGTGGCGCTCATTCCGATCCTTTAAAAGCCGCTACCATTCTCAAGCAAGTACTGTTGGAAAATTTGGACGAACTCAATCGTTTAACCGCTCCAGAACGCCGTCAGCTGCGCTATGAAAAATTCCGCAAAATTGGTGTTTTTACAGAAGTTGCCCACTAACAGCACTGCATAATGATTCATTAGCCGAGCAGCAATGCTATAATTGCCTATGTGCTTAAAGATTTTTAACAATCTAGCCATAGGCATTTGCATGTTTGGTAAATCTACTCAATTTGATTGAGTAGCTTTTGTGTTATCAAGTAATCTAATTTGAGTGTAGGGCGTGGTTTTCCAGGCGATGATTTGTTGTCTTCACTGGTAATACCTAAAATACACCTACTATTGCACTGCATCATAGCAGTTGTTTAATAGAAATCATCAGATTTTTAGATTCCTTTAATCTATCCAAACCGAGAAATATAAATAATTGGATGGTAATAGGCTTTGGGAACTGCCAAAAAATTGGGAGACACCATGAGTGTTGAGCAAAAACGACGCGCCCTAATTACTGGGGCAAGTAGTGGAATTGGGAAAGCAACGGCTTTAGCCTTTGCGAAAGCGGGAATAGATGTTGCCTTAGTCAGCCGTTCTTTGGATAAATTGGAGGCGGTAAGAGAAGCAGTTGAGCATACTGGGGTGCAAGCGAAAGCTTACGCTGTAGATTTAGCGCGGATCTCTGAAGTAAAAGAAAAGATTCAAGCGATCGCTCTTGACTTTGGTGATATAGACATTCTGGTAAACAGTGCGGGCCTTGCCTATACAGCTACTTTGAGCGAAACCCCCTTAGAAGGCTGGCAGCAGGTAATTGACTTAAATCTTACCAGCGTGTTTCAGTGCATTGTGGGGATTTTGCCTTCAATGCGCGATCGGGGCACAGGCACAATTATCAACGTCGCCTCAATTGCCGCCAAGCAGCCGTTTCCCGGTTGGGGAGCATACAGCGTCAGCAAAGCTGGTTTGATCGCCCTCTCTCAAACCCTGGCACAAGAAGAACGCACCTACGGCATTCGTGTCACAGCTATTTGTCCTGGGGCAGTCAATACAGAACTTTGGGATACAGAAACAGTCCATGCCAACTTAGACCGTTCTAAAATGTTAACCCCAGAAATTGTCGCTCAGTCAATTCTCTACACAGTTCTCTTACCACAACAGGCAGTTATTGATGAATTGACCCTGATGCCCAGTGCTGGCGCACTCTAATTAGTCCTTTGTCCATTGTCCTTTGTATAAAGCAAATGACCAATACTTCGGCTTCTCTGCGAGACGCTACGCGTTAGCGAAGCTTTCGCTTTAGCGATACGCTCAGTACAAGTGACTAATGGCCAATGACTAATGACTAATGACTAATAACTAATGACAAAACCATAACCAAGACTGAATCATGACTATTGCTAGCTCCAACGGTTCCAATTTCTCTCAATCACCTCTGATTCCTGATTTGGCAGATGCCATAACCCCTAGACCCGATCGCAACACCCACAACGGGCGACAAGCGGATGTGTCCCCGCCAAAAGAGGAACATCTGGAGGAAATGAAGGACGCCGTGCGGACACTAATATTGGGAGTTGGGGAAGATCCCGAACGCGAAGGACTCCTCAAAACACCCAAGCGAGTGGCCGAGGCAATGCGGTTTCTTACTAGTGGCTACACCCAATCCCTTGAAGAACTCGTCAACGATGCCATCTTTGATGAAGGGCATAACGAGATGGTACTAGTTAGGGATATTAATTTCTTTAGTCTGTGCGAACACCATATGCTGCCATTTATGGGTAGAGCACACGTTGCTTATATCCCCAACCAAAAAGTTGTGGGACTGAGTAAGCTGGCCCGCATTGTTGAGATGTATTCCCGTCGCTTACAAGTACAGGAGAGACTAACCCGCCAAATTGCCGAAGCAATCCAGACCATTCTCGAACCTCAAGGGGTAGCCGTTGTGATGGAAGCCAGCCACATGTGTATGGTGATGCGCGGCGTCCAGAAACCAGGCTCTTGGACTGTCACTAGCGCAATGGTTGGTGCGTTCCAAGAGGAGCACAAAACCCGCGAAGAATTTTTTAACTTAATTCGCCATCAACCAGCATTCTTTTAGGGAATGGGGAATGGGGCATGGGCAAGAGGACTTGGGCAAGAGGACTTGGGGACAAGGGGAAAGACTTGTTTCAAGTTCTCACCCCTTGTCCCCTTGTCCCCTTGCCTCCCCTGCCTCCCCTGCTCCCCCTGCCTCCCCTGCTCCCTCATCCCCCACTCCCCACTCCCTACTCCCCAATTTCTCAAACAACTTAGCTACTTTATCTAAATCCTTATCTCCAGGTGAACGTTCCACACCACTAGATAAATCAACGCCACTGGGATTAACCTGACTTAAAGCTTCCACAATATTATCTGCTGTTAATCCCCCTGCTAAAAACCAAGGGCAATTGGGGTTAAATTTCTCTAGCATTGTCCAATCTAAGGTTTTGCCTGTACCACCCAGTTGTTCGGGATGGTAAGCGTCAAGTAGTAAAGTATCTACGTATTTTGTATAATCAGCCGCCGTGTCAAGATGCTCAAGGCTGCGAATTCTCAGTGCTCTAATAATTTCGATATTGGGTAAAGCTTGACGTAATTGGTCACAAAAATCTGGTAATTCATCCCCGTGTAACTGGACACCAGTCAACCCAGAATCAACAACTATCTGACTGATTTCGGGGATACTAGCGTTGGCAAAAACACCAATTGTGTCAATATTATCCGGGAGTTCTGCTACTGCTGCCCGAATTTGGGATGTAGTCACATAGCGAGGTGAGGTTGGCACACAAATGAATCCTAGTGCCGTTGCGCCCAGAGAGGCGATCGCTATAGACTGCTGTGGTTGAGTAATGCCGCAAATTTTAACGCGCATGAAAATTTAACAAATTTAGAATAATTATCAAGAAAGTCTAAACTATCCGAAAAACTTTTGTGCCTTGGTAATTTTATAATTTTGTAGGTCTACATTTTAGGAGACAAAAGCTTGATTTCATCTATTTTACTAGCAGCCCAGGCAACTGTTCCCGCAACACCTGCGTGGAATCCTACAGTTGGCATCATCATCAGCATCAGCAGCTTAGTAATGGTTTTACTAAGTACTCGGATCGAAAAACCCCTAGTTGGTCCCAAGTTCCCTATCCTGCCGATTAGTATTCCAACATTCGTTGCAGCGATGGCTTTTGGTCATATTGTTGGCGTTGGCATCGTTTTAGGACTGACTAACATCGGTCGTCTGTAGTTTTGCGATGATCGCGGCGTTGCTTATAACGCCGCGATCAATACAAAACTCCTAAAAAGGAGCAGAGGAGCAGAGGAGCAGAGGAGCAGAGGGGAAATAACCAATGCCCCATGCCCCATGCTCCCTGCCCCTCTGCCTCTTCCCAATGCCCCACTTCAGAGCTTTGCTCACAGGCCTTAATTGTCTATTCTAGAAATAAGAGCATTCCTTAACTCGGCACTACTGACTTGATGCTCATAAATATATGTATAAGTATATACGCAAATATTGCAGTATAGGAATTACTGGCGATATCTAGTTTTAGGACAATGTAATGCAAACAAATTGGAAAATTGGGTCTTTATTTGGAATTCCCCTGTTTTTAGATCCGTTATGGTTTGTGATTTTAGGGTTGGCAACTCTTAACTTTGGTGTAGCGTATCAGGAATGGGGGCCTGTTATAGCTTGGAGTGCTGGAATAGTTATGGCACTGCTTCTATTTGGTTCAGTGTTGCTACATGAGTTGGGTCATAGCTTGGTAGCCCGATCGCAAGGCATTAAAGTTAATTCAATTACCTTATTTCTGTTTGGTGGGATTGCTGCAATTGAAGAAGAATCTAAAACTCCTTTCAAAGCCTTTCAAGTAGCGATCGCTGGGCCCTTAGTGAGTATCGGATTATTCTTCCTGCTCCGGTTGGTATCTATTGTGATACCTGATACTAGTCCTGCCAGTGTCATGGTGGGAGATTTGGCGAGAATTAACTTGGTAGTCGCCCTATTTAACCTGATTCCTGGCTTACCTCTAGATGGAGGGCAAGTGTTAAAAGCAGCACTGTGGCAACTAACAGGTAATCGTTTTCAAGCCGTACACTGGGCTGCAAAGGCTGGGCAAATTTTGGGTTACAGTGCGATCGCTTTAGGATTTATTGTAGATTTTTTGACAAGAGAGTTAGTACTTGGTTTATGGATTGCCATGTTAGGTTGGTTTGCTGTCCGCAACGCCAACAGCTATGACAACGTGACTACATTGCAAGAAAGCTTGCTCAAGGTGGCAGCGACCGATGCGATGACCCGTGATTTTCGAGTCATTGATGCTGACCAGACATTGCGAGCCTTTGCCGATTTATACCTCTTAGAAAACTCTCCCTCACAAGTTTATTTTGCTGCTTCTGATGGACGTTACCGGGGTCTAGTTTCCATTGACGATTTTCGTTTAACCCAAAGAAGTGAATGGGAAACCCAAACCTTACACAGCATTGTGCATCCCTTGACAGAAATACCCACTGTTACGGAAGCAACAACGATAGCTGAGGTAATTAACAAACTGGAAAATGAGCAATTACCTCGAATTACCGTGCTTTCTCCGGCTGGTGCTGTCGCTGGTGTAATTGACCGGGGAGATATTGTACGGGCGTTGGCGCAAAAGTTAAATTTGCGGATAACAGATGCTGAAATTAAAAGGATCAAAGAAGAAGGAAGTTATTCGCCTGGGTTGCAACTAGCAGCACTAGCGAAGTCAATTACAAATTAACGTCTCGGCTTCGCTCGATGTTAAAACTGAGCGAAGCCGTAAAGCCTCTCGTAGAGAAGGCTTCGCCAACGGCATAGCTACGCTTAGGGCGCAGCCTCTCTTAGAGAAGTTTTAAACGTCATACCCTTGTCATAGTTTTGCAATAGATTCGTCAAAAGCTTGTGTGATATTTAATTTGGTATTTGGTTACAAAATGCTTTTTTTGGGTAAAAGGTAGGATTTCCTACCTTTTTTATTTTTTAAACTAACGTGAGTTCAATAAACCTCTCCCTGCCTTGAACTTTAGTTCAAGTCTTTCCCTCTCCGAATCGGCCACGGTGTACACACAAGTCATCAGTTTTATCCCATACGCTTGGGATAAGCCAGAAACCCCTCATGTAGAGACGCGATTTATCGCGTCT
>NZ_JAYGHD010000329.1:0-29131 GCF_034932245.1 Nostoc sp. UHCC 0251 | reverse complement strand
GACTTTAGCTATTAGCCTAGAACTTTAGTTCGAGGCGGGCTAGGAACCTAACAGTAAAGCTACTTTTAGCTTAAGTTGACACCTATGCGCCCCTACAGTGCTGTAAATAAGCAAGATTGCGGTGTAGAATCTCGCTTGTGTTTCCATTAAAGATGCAATGAAATATATCTTATTTCACGTGTGGCGATTCCTTCGGCGTTACCGAACACAAGCTGTTGTCTTTACAGCCATTGGATGTCTTGCTGTATTGAGTTTGATTAACTTTAGCGCAATTCATGTTCTGGCTCAACCTGCTTCGGCCTCATCTGAACGTCCAGCAATGCTCGCTGTTAAAGCGCCAAATTTGGGGCGACACTTTCAAGAATTCGGGCGTGAAGGCTCTATCTTGATTTACGACTCAAAAAACAACCGCATCTATGAACATAATCCTCAACGTAATGCAACTGCGTAGGCGTAGCCCGTCGTAGACATCGCTCCAGCTTCGACATTCAAAATTTTTAACTCGCTGGTGGCGCTAGAAATAGGTGTAGTTCCTGATGATGTAGCGGTTCTGACTTGGGATGGAATTCACCGAGAAATTGACGCCTGGAATCATGATACAAATTTGCGTCAAGCCTTTAAAGATTCAACTGTTTGGTTTTATCAAGTGCTGGCACGTAGGGCTGGATATGAACAGATGCAGCAATTTATTAACAAAGTAGGTTACGGTAATCGTCAGATTGGAACTGCCGCAGACATTGATCGTTTTTGGTTACAAGAACCATTAAAAATTACACCCAAAGAGCAAATTAAGTTTTTGCAACGGTTGTATCAAGGCGATTTGCCTTTCTCACAACGGACAATAAATCTTGTCAAAGACATAATGATACGTGAACAAACTCCAGACTACACACTGCGGGGAAAGACGGGATGGTTAACGAGTACTAAACCAGAAGTTGGTTGGTTTGTTGGTTATTTAGAGCAAAACAAAAACGTCTACTTTTTCGCAACAACCCTCGATATGTATAAACCAGAGGATGCCTCCGCCCGCATCGAAATTACACGACGCAGCCTTAAGGATTTGGGCTTGCTGGCTAAAATTAACTAACCACCACCAACAATAGTTACCACTTCTAAGCGATCGCCTGGTTGCACTTTTGTTTGCGGCCAAAACTGGCGATGTAAAATTTCGCCGTTATACTCTACAGCTACCAAGCGCGGGTTGAAACCCAAGTGTTGAAGCAAATCGGGTAAAGAAGTTTGAGACGAACAGCTATGGGTTTCACCATTTACGTGAATCATAATCTCATTAGACATAAGGCATGTTGGAAATTGGGCATTGGGCATTGGGCATTGGGCATTGGTTATTCACTTTGGACGAATGACAAATGACAAATGACTAATGACTCTTTTAAATTTCTGGTTTAATGCGATTGAGTTGGGAAAGCAAATATTGCGTTACTAAGGTAGGCTGTTCGGCTTGCATGAGCGATCGCACCACCGCCACGCGTTCTGCTCCCGCATCAATTACATCATTGATATTATTGGCATCTATTCCTCCAATGGCAAACCAGGGAATTGAGCAATTTTTGGCAGCATAGCTGACATATTCTAAACCTGTTGCCACCTTACCTAGTTTCGTAGGAGTTTCATAAACTGGCCCCACACCAATGTAATCTACACCTTCAGCAATTGCTGCTTGCATTTCTTCTTTATTTGTGGTAGAAAGACCTATCAGACGCTGCGAACCGAGTAATTGCCGAGCAACAGTAACAGGCATATCTTGTTGTCCTAGATGCACTCCATCTGCATCGACTGCCAAAGCTACATCCACGCGATCGTTAACAATGAACAAAGCACCGTAGATATGGCATAACTGCCGTAATTTTCTAGCTTGTTCCAGACGCAAAGAATCATCGGCGGTTTTGTCGCGGTATTGTAAAAGCGTTAATCCACCTTTGAGTGCAGCTTCAACGCTGTTCAACAAAGTTTCATGTGGGGAAGTAACAAGATACAAACGCGATCGCCACAATAATTGATGGCGCTGATGACCCATTAAACTACTTTCTAGGGTATAAACCTGATAGCGCATTTGCTTACAGGCTTTAGCCATATTTGGCTGATAAAGCTTGCTGTATTCTTCCAAAACCCGTAATGCTTCTTCTATCCGGCAAAAGTTAGCTTGCAACACCGATTTGATGCTAGCTCGTTCTTCTTCCTGAGGATGAGTTAACTCAGTTCCAGGATCGCCTGGTGTATCTCGCGCCGCCCGCAATTCCGGGGTATGCCATTTGGCTACCTCCTGTCGCAGCCGCTTGCATTCAAGAGCCAACTGGGCATTATTCAACCCAAAGCGACACCATTCTTCAATAATTCGCAAGCCCTCACGAGCACGATCTAAATTGGCATCTAAAATGCGGTAGACAACTTGTTGTATTTGCTCTTTTTGGCTGTATGGCTCGACCATTACAACAACCCCGTTAGTGCTTTCATCGGAATGTGAATTATCATATGTCCTAGTAATCATAAGTTAATTAATTTGCTTTTTTTTACTCAATTTTTGCAGAATACACGCAAAAAAACGTATTAATGAGGGTTAAGGGAAATTATCCCATGTTCCTATAGGCAGTGAGAAGGGTAGTTTGAGGCTACAGTTTCGCACTAAGGTTAGTCAAGTATTTTACGGTAAACGACAAGCTTACACAGGACTAGTACCGCAAGGCGGAAGCAGCCCCTTGGGGAAGTCAAAAGTCAAAAGTCAAAAGTCAACAAATTTTAGAGTGAAGGTATTTTGGCGTTCGCGTAGCGTTTCCTTTAGAACAAGGTATTGTTGAACAGACACAATATCATTTATTACCCTGTATTAAAAATCGCCAGTCGCTCAATATCTGAGTAATATTATCGACATAATACTCTTATCTTAAAGAGTATAAGAATTTATTGTTACTTCCAAGGAGTTGTGTTAAATATGATTCACAATCGTGTGTTTCCTAAGTACCATAGGGTAGATATTATGCTTGCAAAGCTTAAGTTTATAGAATCAGCAAGACTTTTATTTTTTAGTTTATCAGTATTATCTTTTACCGTAGGCATGGGAGCGGCAAGTATGGCCTTCCTGGGTAGCGCAATCGCTCAGATGCCATCGACACCAAATTCCGCACCTCTGGGTGAGAAAACAAATTCTCAGGTTAACGTACTGTTTGTCAACCCAAAAGTTGGAGATGACAGCACAGGCAATGGTAGCGAATCTGCTCCTGTGAAAACGATTACCCAAGCGTTGCGATTAGCTAACGCTAATACTGTAATTATGCTCTCCCCGGACACTTATAGCGCCGAGACAGGAGAGGAATTTCCTTTAATGCTGAAACCGGGTGTTTCAATTCAAGGCAACCCTAGCAATCAAGGTAAGGATATTGTAATTCGGGGAGGTGGTGATTACCTGAGCCGGAGCTTTGCCGGTCAAAACGTCACAATTGTTGGAGCAAACCAAGCCTTGCTCACTGGAGTGACGGTGACGAATCCAAACCGCCGTGGTTACGGTTTATGGATTGAATCTAGCAATCCGGTAGTTATGGAAAATACATTTATTGGCAATACCCAAGATGGAATTTCCGTAAGTGGTAATGCTGCACCCACCATTAGTAAGAATTTTTTTGATCGTAATGGAGCCAATGGCATCACAATTGCCGGTAACTCCAGTCCCCAAGTGAAGGAAAATGTCTTTCACCAAACAGGTTTTGGCATCAATATTGCCCAAAATGCTGCTCCTGTAGTTATAGGCAATCAAATTAATAACAATAGATCGGGAATTGTGGTGCAAGCAAAAGCCCGCCCGATTTTGCGAAATAATATTATTCAAGACAATAAAGAAGATGGTTTAGTTGCGATCGCTCAAGCAATGCCAGATTTGGGTAATGCATCCGAACCTGGGGGTAATCAATTTAAAAATAATGCTCGCTACGACATTAACGCCAGCGCTGCCAAACAGGTGATTCCTGCTGCTGGTAACAACCTTGTGAGTAGTCGCATCACTGGTAAAGTAGATATTAACGCTACAACAGCACTAGCAACCGAAAATTCTCAACCTGTTCCTGCTGCCAATAATGTTTTACGAGAAATACCAGCAAACGGCGAAATCACCTTTTCGGCTCCTGAAATCTCTGAAACTAGCAACAGCATTTCAGCAAATAATCCTGTTTCTACACAAATAAACAGCCAATTGCTGCCATTAATGCCAGCCAATGTACAACTTTCCCCGCCTAAATCCAATCAAGAACCACCCACCCCTAAAGTCGCCGGATTTCCAACTCCTAGCAGTTTGGCAGCAAGACAAATAACAACTGACACTCAAGTTGCACAGCCGCCTAATACACCACAGTTAAATTATCTGCGTATTGATCCTAGTACGATAGAAATTACTGCCCCTGAGTATCCATCCAATTCAGTTGCACAGCCACCAGTTGCAAGCGTGAGAGAGCAAACACAGCAGCCGTTAGCAAGACTAGGAACTACTGCCCCAGGTGCTTCAGCACTTTTACCACTTCCTGAGAACAATATCCCTATTAGTAATACTCGCAATATGCAAACAAGTTCTGCAAGTATTCCTTATGGCAGTAACTCTGCGGCACAATTTGGTGTACTTTATCGCGTAGTAGTACCATTAGCAACTGATAAAGATCAAGATTTAGTGCGATCGCTTGCTCCTGGTGCGTTTCCCACAGTCTGGGAAGGTCAAAGAGTTATGCAAGCAGGAGTATTTAGCAGTGAATATAACGCTAAAGAAATGCTTAAAACGCTCTCTAGCAATGGTTTAAGAGCTATTGTAGAGCCGTTGAATTGAGTAGGGAATTGTGCATGGGGCAAAAGAGGTGGAGGATACTTTCACGCTTTGATCGCCCCTGAATTCAAATAGCATAGAACCAGATAACTACAAGACAGCACTATGACTCCACAACTCGAAGCTGCGATCGCTGCCATCCAACTGCTCTCATCTACAGAACGTCAACAACTGCTGCAAATACTTACCCAAAGCAATTCATCCTCACACTCTCAAACCGATCTGAAAAATCTCAGTAATCAGTTTTGGCAAGACACCACGCTCAAGCAGCTACTCGCCACCCAGACCCCTATCACCGTTCATAACCTCAAATATCTCGCTGCTGACTTTTGGCCTGAAGAAGACTCCATCGAGGATTTTCTCACCTTCCTGCGACAGCAGCGCCAAGAGGCGATCTAACCAAACTGCCATGAGTCTTTTCCTCATTGATACTGATATCGCTTCTTTCATCCTCAAAGGTAGTGATTATGCCGACCCTTACTTGCCACTTTTGAGTGGTCACGAATTGGCACTGTCATTCATGACCGTCGCTGAACTGTTTCAGTGGGCAATTTTGCGTCAGTGGGGCGATCGTCGCCTCACACAGCTAGAACAATACCTGTCGAATTACCTGATCATTCCAGTCGATCAATCCCTTTGTCGAGAATGGGCACAGGTTCGTGCTAATCGACAAAGCGCAGGACGACCAATATCCCCACAAGATGCTTGGATTGCCGCAACGGCTCTACGCTAGGACTTACCGCTAGTCACTCACAACATCAAGGACTTCCTAGAAATTCCTAATCTACGGCTTATTACCCCTTCACCTTAATACCGTATTTGTATTCTTATTCTTGACGACTTGTATTTATTCCTTCGTTGCAGTCAACCTGGCGAATATGAAGGTCAATCCTTTTCATTCCCTTTTTTATAATTGTCATTGGCGATCGCCGGTCAAAATGAAATCAATCGATTTGAGAGAGCGATCGCTTTCTTACTGTGGGGAAGCATCGCTCTTTTAGTCAAGGGAGCGATCGCATTTTGGGAAGTCGGTTAAAAGGTGATCGCTCTTAGACATAAGTTGAATTAGCGATCGCGTTCTTGTTTTAGGGAGCGATCGAGGAAAGCATCCTTTATCCATCACCTTCATCTAGATATTTCAGGAAAGAATTAACACCCAATAACTGAATACCATAGCTTACCATTACCGCTCTCAAGTCATCATCAGCTCTCAAATCATCATCCCCAGATACGATAATCCCCGCTTCGCCATCAATCGCCGTTGCCAACACAGGTAAATCTTTGGGATCTCGACAATTAGGCGGAACAGTTTTCAACTCAACCCATAGCGCACGATACTGCAATTGTTGTTCTAGGCGCATCGCCTGACTGGAGTCAATCCGTTCTCTCAAGCGGGGACGATTCCAAACAAGATGCAGTTCTTCTATGAGGGGTTTACTCATTACCAACTGGAATTTATCTGCATTGAATGTTTCTAAAATTGGCAATGTAACTCGCCCTTTCAGCAAAATGCGAATCCAAATGTTAGTGTCGATGACCACTCGCAACATTAGACCTGCTGGGATTGCTGACGCACAGCTTTAATTTCAGCCCTGATTTCATCGTCTGTAATCTCATTCACAGGGGGTTCGGCATAAAGTTCTTGAATTAAAGCCGTCAAATCTGAACGTAAATCTATTTGAATCAACGCTCTAGCGACTTTTGCTCGTTCGTCTGGCTGCAACTGTTGTACTGCCGTAATGAGTTGTTCTAAAGTAATTGGGATTGATACCATGTCAGTACCCATCATGATGGTTTCTTAAATTTTAGTGCGTTTGTGCGATCGCTATCAGTCCCAAGGAGAATTGACGACTTGTATTTATTTGTTGGTTGCAGTCAGCCTGGCAAATATGAAGGTCAGATCCTTTTTATTCCCTTTTCTTGATTGTAATGGGCGATCGCGGGTCAAAATGAAATCAATCGATTTGAGAGAGCGATGCACCTCGAAATGAAATCAATCGACTTGAGAAGGAGCGATGAGTTAAACAACAGAATACGCTAGTTCTGCGATGTAACTCTCTAATGAAACTACTCCTCGTGTAACAAAATCGTGGGGTGGCATCTCTCCTTTGATCGCAAGGGTTGTCATGTTGGAGAAAGATGCTGCTGCTGAGTTTGAAAATCCCATATTCTGCATTGTCTTTATCCACTGGTCACGCGGAGTTTCCACTACCTTGACTGGTTTTTGTAAAACTTTGGCAAACGATAAAGCAACGTTGAGCGAAGAATATCTTTCTGGACCTTCGATGTTGTGTAGCCCTGTATTCTCTATTGGCTCTGTCATCAAACGCGCTACCAACTGACCAATATCGCGTGGGGCTACCATCGGCAATGTAAAATCGGTTGGAAAGAAGGTATGGATTACGCCATCCTGTTTAGCTGATTGTAAAGATAAGTCCCAATTGCTCATATAGTAGGCAGCGCGGATGATACTAAATGGTATAGACTGGGCAGCGAGTTGCTGCTCCATTTCGTAAAGCACTCCCAAATCGCCAATTTGAGAACCGGGCTGCGCTCCATAAGTCGATTCGGCAACGATTTTCTCTAAGCCAGAGTCTGTTATCGCTTCCAGAATGGATGCCAAGCTTTTTCTTTCTTCAACATCTGTGTCTGTCGCCGGGTCAGCAGGTGGATTAAGCAGGAAAAGACGTTTACCCTTTGTAAACACGCGGCGTAGTTCTACGGTATTATGCACGTCTACAACTTCAACCATCGCGCCGCGCTTCTGCCATTCAGGAATAGACGCAGAACTGCGTGAGACAATGGTTACTGGCTCACCTTGTGATAACAGCGTTTGTGCTACAGCAGAACCAACGTGACCATTGCCACCAAGAATGATGTGCATGGGAAAAATCAAGAACGATAGGTACGGAAGAAGTATAGGAAAAGTGCAGTGTTGCACTAAAGCAGCCCAACTATTTATTTTAGTCTAAACTCCAGTTACCAACTTAGGGTCAGAAGTTGGTATTTGATTACTGAACTTACTTATGTGGTGCGCGATCGCCTTTGCTGTAAGTTGAGTTGAGCTAAGGAAACCCCATCAATACTCCGACACGATTTCAAAGTACCTCAAAACGACTTTGAAGTACCTCAAAACGACTTTGAAGTACCTCAATACGACTTTGAAGTACCTCAATACGACTTTGAAGTACCTCAAAACGACTTTGGAGTACCTCAAAACGAATTTGAAGTACCTTAAAACGAATTTGAAGTACCTTAAAACGACTTTGAAGTACCTTAAAACGACTTTGAAGTACCTTAAAACGACTTTGAAGTACCTGTTGCTGATTTAAGGTAACTTTTTTGACAGTTTTAATAAATCTCTCAGTACAATCCACTAAAAATAATTAGGTCGATCTTAATTTGCTTTAATTTTTCCGAATTATCTCTCAGAGAAGTTTATTGTTGCCTTGGCTAGAGTATATGCAGTAATCCTATAACTTCCTTCAGGAGCGCATCTCATGGCACGACTAAAACGCAGTTCACCCACTCTGGAAAACGCTCTCCGTCGAATTGCAGGAATGCGATCAATTAGCCCGACGCTAAAATTTGGCAACGGATTAAATTTGACAGACTACGACAGCCGCATCCAAAACTTGCAAACCCAGCTATCTACATACAACACTTTACTCTCTACCCTGGATGAAATGGCAGGTCGCCTCTCTCTAATTGAAGAAGAATTGCGCGGCTACTCTGAAAAGATGTTAATGAGTGTGGCAACCCATTATGGCAAAGACAGTTTGCAATATATGCAGGCGGGAGGCAAGCCACGCAAGAAATTATCACGCCGTTCAAGCAACACCCAACCCCCATCTGAGAGTACAGCTACAACCTTAAATGGTGCAAAGAACAATAATAATGGTAAAGAAACCTCTGTTGTTTTACCTTAATCGTTTAACTGCATCATGCTAATGAATTCTTAATTACGAATTACGAATTACGAATTACGAATTATTCGGTCACTGGCTCTGCATCGAAGAACGCCATCTGATACTCTTTATCCTGGTTTATGATCCAATCGAGTCGCTTGCTCAAGGGCAGCTTTTTCTTTGGCTCGACGGACATAAGGTTGTAATTGGGCGCGATCGCAACCTGTTAAAATAATCAGGTTTTCCAGGCTGATTCCCCGCATTAACATTTCTACACGCCAAGTCTGTTGTGCTTGTGATATAGCTGGCGTTTGTCCTTGGGGAGTTAACAGTCCCTCACTCCATACTTGCCAACGTGTCTCAAGCTCTGACTCTGAGAGGGGTTTGCCTGTTTCATTCAAAAACATGGCTGTTTGAGCATCTTTACGACTTTTCAGCCATTTGATTAAGGGATTATTGGTAAAAGAGCCGTAGCGTTTGCCCAAAATCCACTGATTCACAGGCACTTGACGGACAAACCCTGGAATTGTAATTTGTAAAAAGTGCCCTTGAGTATCATAGATTTGGTGCGATCGCTCCAAGCTAATTATTTCCGTGGCAGATAATCCAGCCCCAAATAACACATAAGCCAAGGCATAATCTCGTACTCCCCCTTTCCTGGCTTGTTGCAAAATTTCGTGAACTAAACTAGCAGGCAAATCAGCTACTTCTGTGGTACTAAAACCTCCTTGTAAGGAGTTGATTGCTGATTCTGCTGAAGATGACATGGCTCCATGTAAAAACAACTCCACCAAATTTTCCAGAAAATCATCCCGATCCTCCCAAAGTTCGTGAAATTCGCTAGTGAACTCAATTACGGCATATCCCAAGATCATCCCATTTAGCAAACTGGCTAATTTTTCTGCCGGTAAGTAGGTATTTAAGTGCCCTTGCTGGATTACAGTAGCTAAATACTGAGCTACATAGCGGTTTGCCTCTGTTACTCCCCTACCTAGTGCGCGGCGGTTTTCTGCCGGGAATTGGTCGGCTTCACCTACCACAGACCGGACGAACTCTGGCACTCGTTCTAATGTATGTAAAGTGTCACTTGCATAATCTTTAAGAGCTTGGTAGACATTGCCGGGAGGCGTTGCCCGCCGCACCAGCGACTCACCTAAATCTTTGAAAGCTGCGGACTCTTCCAGCACAGCCAAAAGCAGTCCATGCTTATTGCCAAAATTCCGAAATAGAGTCACTTCATTAACTTCGGCTTTTTCAGCAATTTGGCGGGTTGTGGTAGCGCTGACTCCGTGAGCAGAAAACAACTCAAGTGCAGCTTGGATCAGGCGTTGACGAGTGGAAACAAGTTGAGACGACATAAATAAATGCAAGTGGCACTTGCACGGATATCAGATTTCTGCTAGCATAACAAATGTAAGTGATACTTGCTTTGCTCTACTGTAACGGACTAGTATACAGGGCGGGTAAATCTCTGTGGGATTATGCCTAAGAAAAAGCAAATCGCTTGATCATCCATCAACAGGAATTTTTATGACCGCAAATTTTGGGGCGATCGCTCCTGAGAGAGGCAATTCACCTCAACTCAGGTGGATAAATGTGGTATTTTTTGGTGTATTTCATGCTTTAGCACTTCTGGCTCCTTGGTTTTTCTCCTGGCCAGCATTAGGTTTGCTAGTGTTTCTGCACTGGTTATTCGGGAGCATTGGTATTTGCTTGGGATATCACCGACTACTGAGCCATAAGAGTTTCCAAGTTCCCAAGTGGTTAGAGTATGCGATCGCCCTCATTGGAGCGCTGGCTTTGCAAGGCGGGCCAATTTTTTGGGTAGGTGGACATCGCCAGCATCACGCCCACACGGAAGATATTGACCTAGACCCCTACTCTGCCCAAAAAGGATTTTGGTGGAGCCATATGCTATGGATTTTCTACCCGCGTCCAGAATTTTTTGATTATGACACCTATAAAAAATATGCTCCTGACTTAGCAAGACAACCCTTTTATCGCTGGCTGGATCGCTACTTCTTGCTGTTGCAAATACCCTTTGGGCTGCTGCTTTATGCCTTAGGGGGATGGTCTTTTGTCTTCTATGGAGTGTTTCTCAGATGTGTCTTGCTTTGGCACTCAACCTGGTTTGTGAACTCAGCATCACATCTGTGGGGTTATCGCACCTTTGATGCTGATGATGGCGCTCGTAATCTTTGGTGGGTATCCATCGTTACCTATGGAGAAGGATGGCACAACAACCATCATACCTATCCCCACATGGCGAAATCTGGCTTGTCTTGGTGGGAGATTGATGTTACTTGGTGGAGCATCCAAGTTTTGCAGACTTTGGGTTTAGCCAAAAAAGTTGTCTCGCGTCCTCCTCAAGGTGCAAATAACGGCTAAATTGCAACTAAATTATCATGAATTTGTTATGCCGATTGCTTCCCGTAGTCGGCTTAATAAACTTTTACTTGCATATTTACATGATGATTAATACTTCTAGGTTTCGCCAGACGATTCTGCTAGCTATCATCACACTCAACCTCATTTCTACTTGGCTACACTACATAGACAATGCAATATTTTTAAGTAGATATCCCGGCCCACCGTGGTTCACTTCTGTTGGAGTAATTAGTACTGTGATTGTGATGACTCCAGTAGGACTGTTGGGATATTGGTTTTACACCAAAGATATGTTTTGGTTAGCGTACTTTTTATTAGCCTTATACTCAATCACTAGTATCTCCAGTCCAGTCCATTATCTCTTCCCGATGGTTGCTCCCATGTCTTTGAAAATACATAGCCTAATTTGGCTGGATGGAATTATGGGACTGTTACTGATAGGTTTCTTGCTGTGGTCTAGTTTTGTATTGAAAAAGTTGCGTAGTAAACTATCTACAAATTGACATAACATATATATAACTGAAATTGCCCCCCATTTTATTAGACATCTCCAGAAATTAAATATGCGTTACCCAGAACCCTTGTAGAGACGTAGCACTGCTACGTCTCTACATTCTTTTTCGGAGATGTCTATTAAGTCTAATTAAACCAAATCTGTTACTAGCTAATTTACGGTAAAATCTAACGGTTTCAATCAGCGCAATAAACCAAGCGTGAAAACTGACAGCATTTTTTACCGCCTTTTTCAAGAACTTCCTAGTATCTTTTTTGAATTAATTGGTAATCCACCCCAAACCGCAGAGGATTATAAATTCTCCTCAATTGAAATTAAGCAAACTGCATTCCGTATAGATGGTGTTTTTCTGCCAACACAAGGGGAAGAGAATCCGATTTACTTTGTTGAAGTCCAGTTTCAAACCGACACAGAAATTTATTCCCGCTTATTTTCAGAAATTTATTTATACTTACGCCAAAATAAACCTAAAAATTCTTGGCGAGGAGTAGTTATCTATCCCAATCGCACCCTAGATACAGCAGATATCAAGAATTACAGTGAAATTTTCACAAGTGGGCGCATCAGTCGCATTTATCTTAATGAATTAGGTGAAACTGCATCATTGCCAGTTGGAATTGCTACGATGAAATTAGTGGTCGATGAAGAAGAGACAGCAATTACATCTGCTAGGCAGTTAATAGACAGAACCCAGCAAGAAATCAACATTGAACCACAACGGCGGCAGTTACTAGAATTGATAGAGACAATTTTGGTTTACAAGTTTCCGACAATGAGTCGAGAGGAGATTGAAGGTATGTTTGGGTTAAGCGATTTGAAACAAACACGAGTTTATCAAGAAGGCAAGCAAGAAGGCAAGCAAGAAGGCAAACAAGAAGGCAAACAAGAAGGAGCGCGTGAAGAAAAGTTTAGAATGATACCTTTGTTGTTGAGATTGGGATTGAGTTTTGAAGAAACAGCGAAAGAGCTAGGTTTGAGCCTAGAAGAGATTCAGCAAGAAATGCAGAAACAGCCTCCAAGTCAGGATACGTAACCTACAATTAGCACTGACGCAGATACCTCTAAATATTCCTGCTATTTTCCATTCCCATTAATTTTTTATTTTTTATTATGATTTCGCTCTCTCCCATTCTCCAAGCTAGACTTTCCCAACCTTTAAAGATTGGCTCATTTGAGGTAAAAAGTCGGGTTCTCCAGTCGCCTCTATCTGGGGTGACAGATATGGTGTTTCGCCGTCTTGTGCGTCGCTATGCACCAGATTCGATGATGTATACCGAAATGGTGAATGCTACAGGATTGCATTATGTCAAGCAGCTACCCATAATTATGGAGGTAGACCCAAATGAGCGCC
Source organism: Nostoc sp. UHCC 0251 (assembly GCF_034932245.1). Taxonomy (NCBI): domain Bacteria; kingdom Bacillati; phylum Cyanobacteriota; class Cyanophyceae; order Nostocales; family Nostocaceae; genus Nostoc; species Nostoc sp. UHCC 0251. The sequence goes on along the minus strand of NZ_JAYGHD010000329.1, from coordinate 16,154 downwards.
CAATTAGCATTCAATTATTTGATTGCCGCCCAGATTTTTTAGCAGAAGCAGCAGTAAAGGCAGTTGCAGAAGGTGCTGATACTGTAGATATTAATATGGGTTGTCCAGTAAATAAAATCACTAAAAATGGTGGTGGTTCTTCGTTGTTGCGGCAACCAGAAGTAGCAGAGGCAATTGTCCGGGAAGTGGTAAAAGCTGTTGATGTACCTGTGACAGTAAAAACCCGTATTGGCTGGAATGACAACGAAATTACTATTCTCGACTTTGCCAAGCGGATGGAAGATGCCGGGGCAAAAATGATCACAGTCCACGGACGCACCCGCGCCCAAGGATATAATGGCAATGCCCGTTGGGAATGGATTGCGCGTGTAAAAGAAGTGCTTTCTATCCCAGTCATTGGGAATGGAGATATTTTTTCTGTTGAAGCAGCAGTGAAATGTTTAGAACAAACTGGCGCTGATGGTGTGATGTGTTCTCGTGGGACTTTAGGTTATCCATTTTTGGTTGGAGAAATTGATCACTTCCTGAAAACTGGGGAGATATTACCGACACCTACACCAATTCAGCGTTTGGAATGTGCAAGAGATCATTTACAAGCCTTGTGGGAATATAAAGGCGATCGCGGTGTACGTCAAGCCCGTAAGCACATGACTTGGTATGCTAAGGGTTTCGTTGGTGCTGCCGAACTTCGAGGACAGCTAAGTTTGGTTGAAAAGGTAGATCAAGGTTTAGCAATGATTGATCAAGCAATTGAAAAATTGGCTAATGGTTATGAACTACAGGAAGAAGCAGAAGGTAGTTTGGTGATGCTTTAAATAGTTGATTTGATCGCTAGTTTGGGCTGAGATTCGTGGTTGTTAAAAGTGAGACGATGATGGATGGAGTTGGAGATTACAATGGTTTCAATTCCTAATAGGGATTTTGATTAATTGCAATAGTTTTAGCTTCTTCAATATCAGGATCGTAGCCTGTTTCAATCCCTAATAGGGATTTTGATTAATTGCAATCGCTGGCGTCTGAAAGCTTTGCTGTATTTGGTTTTCAAGGTACAGTTGCGCGAATGGGAAAACATAACACAGGCAATAGTCATAACACAAGATGCAAATCGCTGAAAACCATTCCCCATAAGGTGCGCGGATGGCTTGAAAGTACTATCGCCCTCAAAGTCTTGTATAGAAGGAGCATATAGCCTTTTTTGCCCCTTCTAATTTTGTACACCTACCCATCCGCGCATTTGGCAAGAAAATTAGTCTAATTACCGATCGCTACCTCTATTAAAATAAGCGATCGCCTAATCCTTACACACCTTAATTTACCAAGTCAGGGAATACCTCTTGCACAGCCGGATGCACTAAGTGATGATTCTGCACATTCACACCCTTAGCTAATGCTGGGTTAACTTCCAGTGCCTTAATTCCCAAATTCGCCAATTGGACAACATAAGGTAATGTACTGTTATTGAGTGCCTGGGTTGCTGTCCAAGGTACTGCTCCTGGCATATTAGGAACACCATAATGCACCACACCTTCTTCAAGGTATACCGGATTTGTGTGGGATGTAGGGTGTAAAGTTTCTATACAACCGCCTTGGTCAACGGCTACATCAACTATTACAGAACCAGGACGCATTTGTTTGACCAATTCACGAGATACTAATATTGGCGCTCTACGTCCTAATACTAAAACTGCACCGATGAGCAAATCGGCTTCTTTGACTGCGGCTTCAATATGAGCAGAGTTGCTGTAAAGCAATTCGACTCTAGAGCCAAATAGGGTTTCTAAGTAAGATAAGCGCTCGACACTCACATCTAAAATCTGTACGCTAGCACCCATGCCCACGGCAATTTTAGCTGCTTCTGTGCCGACAACGCCGCCACCTAAAATGACTACTTTTCCTGGTTTAACTCCAGGGACACCGCCCAAAAGTACACCTCTACCACCTTGCTGACGTTCTAAGAATCTGGCCCCAAATTGTACTGCTAGCCGACCGGCAATCACGCTCATGGGGGTGAGCAAGGGTAGTCTGTTAGCACCAGGTTGTTCTACGGTTTCGTAGGCGATCGCAGTTGTGCCACAATCAATTAAATGCTCTGTCAATTTGCGATCGGCTGCTAAGTGTAAATAAGTAAATAATATCTGTCCTTTTTGCAAAAATTTATACTCTGAGTTTAATGGCTCTTTGACTTTAACAACCAATTCCCGATTCCAAGCCGTTTCTGATGTTGGGACAATCTCGGCTCCAGCAATTCTGTAGTCATCATCTGAAAATCCAGCACCATTGCCTGCTTGCGTCTCGACGAAGATGCTATGACCGTTCTCCCGCAGCACCCGCACACTAGAAGGACTTAAACCTACACGAAATTCTTGATCCTTATTTTCCTTGGGAACGCCAATTTCCATATATAGCCTCTGATAATTTTTTTGTTTAACTCTAGCCTGCCAATCTTAAGCTTGCTACTGATCTATTACAGATAGCTGTATTACAGATAGCTAATCTCAGTTCTAAGTTTTTCAATTTAATCTGAGTAGCCCTAAATTCAAGCTCTTGACTATTGCCCCAGTGTTTATACAATATATAAAGAATAGTAACAATTTATTAAAAGAGCGATTGTATAGCTCTTTACTAGAAAGCTTTTGCTGAATTTGTCAAGTCATCTTGGCATTCAAGCACTGCAATCAGCTTATAAGTTGCCAAGTGGAGGGTCAAAGTTAAGGCGAAAAGAACCAGTCAATTCCTTTAACCTTTACCGCTTATCCGCGACAACTAATGCGAAGTCTAATATCAAGTCCCGTTCGCCGAAAAAAGGTTTCTTAAAAATGACACAAACACAACCAACGATTACACCTAAACTAGAGGAGCCAAAGTTTGGCTTTAACGAATATGCTGAACGCTTGAATGGTCGAGCTGCAATGATTGGCTTCGCTTTGCTGCTGGTGATTGAATATGTCACTAATCAAGGGGTGCTATCATGGCTGGGTCTAAAGTAGTGCCACTAACAAGAATAAGGTAGAAGTTGTAAGCTAGTATTTAAGAGAGTTTTAACCAGCTGGAACAACCAGTTGGTTTTGACTTTAACAATTGTTAGCCAAGTACTTCACCCCAAATACATTAATTAGACTTATTCGTAAATTATTGCCCTAGAATGTAAGCAAGAGAGGAATCAAAAGATTTATTGGTGATAGATATATTATAGTCTTGAAACTAGTAGAGTACGGCGGAAATCCAGCCACTATGTCAATTAACAAAACTTGGCAAGGGGCAAAATCCCATAATTAAAGGTAGGCAAACTTCCGCCATAGTCTACTAATATATACAAGGCGATTCATGAGTCCACTTCCTCCCCTAATAGAGAAAATCATAATTAGCGTCTGCCTTAGATGAGAGAGGCAAATTACGGGTGAGGTATTCTTAGTAAATATACACGAAAGGTAAACTGGAACCAACCAAGCTGTGATGAATGCTGTATTACCTCGTTTTTTGAAGTCAACCTACCGAAAAGAGCCACTAATCAGTGTATTGATTACGATGGGCGCTATAGATGCCCTGATTGGCGGATTGAATGATAGCTGGTCGTTGTTCGCTTTTGGTTTAGGAACAACAGGGATAGCGCTAGCTTTTAAATTGTGGCGTTTCCAGCAGCGTCGTCCTCTACCAGAAGAGCCTGTAGTGCAACATTATTTGCCCTCTCGTTCTTCTAGTCCACCTTTACCAATGTTAAGCGTTTCTAAGAAAAAACCACCTCTTTAGGAAGTGCAGAGTTATTACTTAATAACTCTGCAAAATTAATTGGAGTAACCGTATCTATAAAAGTGAGGAAAAAGAGTGAGTAGTGAGGGAAGAGGTGGGGGTAATCTTCTGCGGCCGTATATTATCCTGGCATTTATGGCAGCTGTTGCCCTTCCAGTGAGTACTTGGGAAGGGTTTTATATTTATGAAGCTCATGCTGCTATTGAGGTAACACCAAACTTCCAAACTACCAACAGCTTTGCTAATGCTCAACTACTCAACACACTCAAAGGACATAACGGAACCGTTAAATCCCTCGCTTTTAGTCCAGATAGCAGGATTCTTGTGAGTGGAGGTGCAGAAAACGAGGGTGTAATTCGCCTGTGGAATCCAGCAAACGGCAAGAAGTTGGGGAATATTAACAAAGCACACCAAACAGCCGTAGAATCTTTAGTGATTTCGCCAGATGGGCAAACTCTCGCTAGTTGTAGTAATGACAATACAATTAACCTCTGGAACCTGAAAAATTTTAAATTTACCCGTTCTTTTGTCGGACATACCAGCAACGTATTATCTTTAGCGGTGTCTCCTGATAGTAAAGTTCTAATCAGTGGAGCTTTGGATGGGATTCGGATATGGGATTTGCTACAGCAGCGTCCTTTAGGAACTCTAGTCCGTTTTGATAATTTGATTTATACTCTGGCCATTAGCCCTGATGGGCAGACCTTGGCGAGTGGTGACAATAAGGGTGTAATCAAGCTGTGGAATTTGAGTACTGGTCAATTAATTAGTGAATTGACAGCTCATTCTAATGGTGTTAGCGCTGTGATCTTTACACCAGATGGACAAACATTAGTTAGTGCAAGCCGCGATCGCACAGTCAAAGTGTGGAATCTTAATACTGGAGAATTAGTCCGCACTCTTACAGGACATAATAACTGGGTAAATGCGATCGCTATTAACCCCGATGGTCAAACCCTTGCTAGTGCCGGCAGAGATGGGATTAAAATGTGGAATTTAACTACAGGTGAGTTAATAAATACACTAAGTGGACATACAGACTGGGTAAGTGCGATCGCTTTTAGTCCTGATGGCAAAATTCTTGCCAGTGGTGGATTTGATCGACAAATCAAGATTTGGGGAACTCCACGAAAACCTAATTAACAGCGATCGTACAAAATAATTGTGAGCTAGTAGGCTATATCCCCGACTTCTTTAAAAGTCGGGGATATGCTTGTCTGTCCTTTCGAGGCTTAGTGACTCGCGACGCGATCACTCTACTTTTCACGCCATGTAGAAAGTCAGGCGATCGCTAATGCCGAAAAACTCCCCCAATCATTTACCGTATCTGCTAAAATCTTGTCTTGCATTTTTAGAGTTTTTATAGTAGAAAATCAACCAGAGCTTAGATAAAATTTTGCCAAAACTAGCCAAAATCAATGATGGTAGTAACCAAGAGCGATGTCTACGATGGGCTACGCCTACCCCAATTGTTGAATAACTGTAAATACTTGATGAAAATACAGCCGAGCTAATATCTTCTCCAGCAAATTACTGTAAGTATAAACATAGGTAATTCTAAATCATCTATGCAGCTACTTGCCCTCTAGATCGGAACAATTTCTGAACTTAGACAATCTTAGAAATGGTCATCGTCAGTAAATGCACTCAGGTAAATATCACTATCTTGGCTGAAGCAAAGGGTTGTAGCGCTTAAACGCTACTTGAAACATAAGACAAATTGCTACTTAAATGATGTTTAATTTTCCCGAACTGTTTTTGATCCCCATTTCGATAGAATGGCTAGGCAGAACCCTAAAACTAAAAACCGCTTTTGACTGCGACGCCCATGAATCAACTGAACAATGGTTTTACAATATTTTTAAGTCTGCTAGTCGAGGCGATGCCTTTTTTGCTTCTTGGGGTTTTATTCTCCAGTTTGCTGCTGTTTTTTGTTGATGAGCGCAAATTAGTAGAAAAAATGCCCACAAATCCCCTGCTGGGTGCTTTAGTTGGCAGCATGATCGGCTTTTTATTTCCAGTGTGTGAGTGCGGGAATGTACCGGTAGCACGGCGGTTCTTAATGCAGGGAGTACCCACACCAGTCGCAATTGGTTTTTTGCTAGCAGCACCAACAATTAACCCAATTGTAATTTGGGCAACTTGGACAGCATTTCGAGATCAGCCAGAAATAGTGATTTTACGAGTCGTATTTTCCCTAGCAATTGCCACAATTATCGGTTTTGTTTTCAGTTTTCAAAAGGACTTAAACCCCATAGTCCAACCTGCGATCGCTCGTTATATGAAGTTTAATCCACCCGCGCAGCCTGAAACCAAACGCCGTGGTAAGCGTTATCAAGTACAACAGGAAGCAACAGTACCAAATCTGTTGCAATCTGGGACTTATATCTTAGGAGGAAAACCAGGTATGCCTCTACGGATAGATCCGAATTTCGTACAGGCTACTACCGCAAGTTCTAATCCAAATAAACCGCTTGCAGATAAACTGCGCCTAGTCGTGGATAATAGCATCCAAGAATTGCGGGAATTGGGTGGAGTGATGATTTTAGGAAGTGCGATCGCTGCTGCTATTCAAGTCCTAGCTCCCCGCGAATTAATTCTCAGTTTGGGAGCTGGCCCCATTACCTCAATTGTGGTCATGCTGATATTAGCAGTAGTGGTGTCAATTTGTTCTACAGTCGATTCTTTCTTTGCCCTATCTTTTGCCTCCACCTTTAGTAGTGGTTCATTGTTGGCATTTCTAGTGTTTGGGCCAATGATTGACATCAAGAGTGTTGGTTTGATGTTATCTATCTTTAAACCCAAAACTATCTTTTACCTATTTGCTTTAGCAGCACAATTGACATTTTTGTTTACTCTTTTCCTGAACTTGTACGTCTTTTAAGAAATTATTTGTCATTTGTCCTTTGTTAATGACTAATGACCAATGACCAATGACTAATGACTAATGATTAATGGCTAACAAAAATCCCAAATCTAAAATCCTCAATCTATTATTCCCTTGGCTGGATGCCCTAGCAATTACAGCTTGGGGTGTTTTGATGTTGAGATATTGGCAAACTAACAAGCTGAACCTATTGATTCACCCAAATTTTTTTGGGTTGGTGATTGTGGCTGGTATCGGCTTCATCATTATTGGTTTCTTTAAGATGCAGGAACTTTGGCAACGGCGTCGCCGTGATGTTACGCCAAACATGCAGCATATTAGTTTATTTCCCCCTGGTTGGGGCAGTGCTTTGTTGTTGACTACAGCGATTCTAGGTTTTATCATTACACCGCAAGTTTTTGCTAGTGACAAAGCACTCCAAAGGGGTGTGACGGCTGATTTATTGGGAAGCACACGCGTCAAACCCCAAGCCTTTCGGGTTACTGTTCGTCCAGAAGAGCGATCGCTTGTAGACTGGGTACGCACAATCAATGTCTATCCAGAGCCAGATGCATATACAGGACAAAAAGTCAAGGTGCAGGGATTTGTCATCCACCCGCCGGATATAGGAAAAGAATATTTATTCTTAGCGCGATTTGTCTTAACTTGTTGTGCCGCAGATGCTTACCCTGTGGGATTACCCGTCAAACTACAAAATAATCAAGAGCGTTACTCCCCTGATACCTGGCTGGAAGTCGAAGGACAAATGATGACAGAAAATTTGGCAGATAAACGCCAACTTACTATTGCCGCTACCTCTCTGAAAAAGATTCCTCAACCGGAAAATCCTTATAGTTATTAGTCATTTGTCATTTGTCTTTTGTCATTTGTAGATGACCAATGCCCTATGCCCCATGCCCACTTGCCCTGAGCGTATCGCTAAATCAAAAGCTCCGCTAACGCGTAGCGTCCCGTAGGGAAGGGATGCCCAATGCCCAATGCCCAATGCCCAATGCCCAATGCCCAATAACCAATGACTAAATCCAAAGCATTTATCCAACCACTGGATCGGATAGCGATCGCACTAATGCTACTGCTGAGTGTGCTGATTGGGTTAATCATAATGCAAGGTGATGTAATAACTGCCCGTGTCCGGGACTTTACTTGGCAAAATCAACAAATTGGGGCAGAAGATACCTCCTTCACCCTCACCTTCAGCCGCCCAATGGAAGTAAAAAGCGTAGAGGAGAACTTAAAAATCGAGCCACCCCTAGCAGGTAAATTCAGTTGGGCTGGGCGGCGGATGGTTTATACACTGGTGACACCAGCACCCTATGGCACGAATTATAAAGTGCAGTTACAGGGAGCTAAAGATCAGTTTGCTGAACAAGAAGGCAAAAATCGGGTAATACAGCCCTTTGTTGGTAGCTTCCGCACACGCGATCGCATCATTCTTTACATAGGAACCGATAAAGAAGAACAGGGGCGATTAGTTCTTTACAACTTAACCCAAGAGCAAAAAAGACTACTTACCCCTAAAGACCTGATAATAATGGACTTTGAGTCCTTTCCTGATGGGGAGAAAATTTTATTTTCTGCTCGCGCTGCTAACAACCAAGACTTACTTTCAGCCCAATTGTACACAGTGACAACAGGCGTTCCTAGTAAATCTGAACAAGAAGTAGAACCAGCAGGTAGAGTTGACCTGATTTTAGATAGTAAAGATTATCAAAACCTGAAATTTGACTTATCACCTGATGGTCAAACTATAGTGATCCAGCGGGGCAATAAAAATAATCCCGGCGACTTTGGACTATGGTTTATGCCAGCAACCAGTGACGGTTCAGCAGAAAAGCCCACCCCTAAACGTTTGGAAAGCCAACCTGGGGGAGACTTTACGATCACACCAGATAGCCAAGCCGTAGCAGTTGCCCAAGGACAGGGAGCAGCCATCCTACCACTGCAAGGTGATGCCAGTAAACCCCTAGATTTTCTGCCGCAGTTTGGTTTGGTACAGGCTTTTTCCAAAGATGGCTCTCAAGCAGCGATGGTAAAGTTTAATACAGATTACACGCGAGATTTGTTTTTAGTGACAAACCAAGGTGTGCAGAAACAACTATTAAAAACTACAGGCTCAATTCTCAGCTGCCAATTTGATGTTGCCTCACCCACCCTTTATTGCTTGCTGACACAGCTAGTATCCAAGGAACAATACATAGAACAGCCTTATGTGGTGGCAATTGATCTGAAAACCGGGCAACAGAAACCACTACTAGTACTGCCTCCCGCTCAACGGAATGTGCAAATGAGTTTATCTGCCGACGGTTTGGGCTTGTTATTTGACCAAGTAGTACCGCAGGCAAACCCCCCAGCATCGTTACCTACAAACACTTTAAAAACGGATGATGGAGATGCGATCGCAACCAGTAGCTTGTGGTTAATGCCTCTATTACCCATCGCTGATGCTGCGACTGTTGAAATTAGACCAGAACAACTTCCCTTAGCCGGATTTCGTCCCCGGTGGTTACCTTGAAATAGAGGTAAGGGAGTAGGGAGTAGGGAGTAGGGAGCAGGGGGAATAATTTATATGGGGATTCAAACCCATGTTTCCTACTAGAAAGTAGTAATTTACCAAGCATTGTGTCCCCTTCAAGAACTGCTTCTTCATTGAAAATCTTTAAATTCCCGACTTTTTAAAGAAGTCGGGAATCTTGTTGATAACACAATACGCTTGGGTTAAGCAAAGCGTAACCCAACAGAGCCACGGAAATGTTGGGTTACTCTGCGGTCAGCCCCTTGTTTACTTGGAAGATTGTTAAGCAACTTAAAAAGTTGTTACTTCTTAAATAAATTTTTACAAGTATTTACTCTTATTTGTTACAATTCCTTAACATTGCACTTCAGACAGAAGCTTTAGTTGTTTGCTGATATTAAATAGCGATGCCTTCTCTACGAGAGGCTTCGCCAACGGCGGGCTACGCCTACGCTCAAGATTACAGAATTATTATTGAATAGTAGATAGTGGTACTGAGTTCAATTCTAAGTTATCAAAAAACTGAGCAAATGCGTATTAAAATATACTTCATAAATGTATGTAGTAAGGGCAGATGCGATTATAGAAATAATTTATATGGTGAGACAGTTTTTTTATCTAGAAAAACTTCATCAGCCAATATAGTTTAGTTGTTAAGAATTGGGTTTTTCTTTCCTCCGATCCCCAGAGGCGGCCCGAATCCTCTTCCGTTTCTTCTTGACGGGAAAGAGCATCATAGTGTTATAACGGCATCAGTCTAGATACAAAATGGGGAACACCAATTGATAATTAATTGCTGGTGCTTGGAGAGAGTTAAACTTAGCTTCTAGAGCAAACCCTGATTAGACAGAGTTCATAAGCAATGCTAATGCCAGCACTGCTGAATATTTTTAAGCAGGTGGGTCAAAAGTGATGAATGAAGCTGACACCTCAAACAAGGGGGCTGTGATGGAATCCCTAAATTCTGCTAATTCGCCACAATCGGAGCAGGCGAGTTGTCCCTTTTACTCAGTTGTGCCTAATGACAATATGGCAGTAAAAAAAATGCCACTCCTCATGCCAGCTGAAGATACACAATTTTCAAAAGATACCACCCAGCAGGACTGGGTTGCAGAGCCTGAAAGCGGCAAACAAGCACTTATTGACTCGGAATTTCAGAACCTGCTGGCATTGAACGAAGAATTGCGTGCGGCTAATAATAAATTGTATGAACAAGTAGAGCAGCTAAAAGACAACCTAGCTGAGTCAGAAAAGGTTTTGCAGTGGCAGAAAACGCGTTCCAGCGTTACTGAGTCGATGCTCAACCAACACGCTCAAGAACTAGCTGCGGCTCAAGAACAGATAAAGACCTTATTTCAACAATTAGAAGCTGCTGTACAAACTGTTCAAAGCCAGGAAATTTTCACTGATACTTATAAAGCACAGCTACAAATTAGCCAACAACGCCTTGCCCAGTTAGAGCGAGAATGTACGTTATTACACACTAACAACAGCGAACAGTCTCAGCAGTTATTGCAATCAGAAACTGTTTGTCGGGAGTTACGTACCAGACTGATGCGACAACAACGCCAGACGCTGCAATTTAAAGCAGCTTTAGAAAAATGTTTAGATACATCGGTTCCTAACTATGACTCCCTAGACGATACTGCAAAACATCCTAAAGACATAACTAGTGGACAAGGAAGATTTTCTAGAAAAGCTCGATCTTTGTTTCCTAACGCCCAGCCAATTCAACCTTGGTCAGCAGAACCAGAATCTTTGGATAATTTAGATAATTCTTGGGGCGAACCGTCAGCACCAATCCCATTTCAAAGAAATGAATCGGCTCCGACATCATCATCTTCTTGGAACTGGTCAGTTAAGCAAAATACCTCAACACCAGCAGAACCCGCCCCATCTCCAAAAATCGATGATTCTCCAGATATACCGGAAGCTGTTTCAACTTCTGAGTCATCAAATTTAGATCAGCAATTAGATAGTCTAATCCAAATGTTTTTTACCTCTCAGCCTGCATCTGTAACACCACCATCTGCGGCGAAAACGGATGTGGATAGTAATCAGGGTGATACCCCTATCTGGGACACTTTAGCGACAATCCTAGAAGACGATAAAGAATTAGAAAATCCACAGGAGGAGCAATTGGAAGCAGAAATCAATCCCTCTGTAACTATCTCCCCTTCTTGGACGACAGATTCTTTGCTCTCACCAACCAATAACTTACCAGTTTCCCCTACTTCACCTCATATTGAGACACCTGTTGAACAAACTGAAGACTACTGGTCAGAAGTTTCACAAATGACGCAGTTGGAATTGTCGGCAACTGATTTGTCCCCAGAGTCATTAGGTGATAACACTAATGATACAAGTTCACCTTCGCCGGTGGTTTATCCCCAGCGTCCACCCAAGGGGCGTAAATCATTGGCATCTGTGGAACTGCCGAATTTTCGCCCCAAAGGTCAATAGTTAGTTGTCATTTGTCATTTGTCTAATACTAATGACCAATGACCAATGACTAATGACTAATTCTGACTTCTGACTTCGGAATTATGGCTTCTGGGTTAGATTTTACTACTTGAGCGCGCGATCGCGGTTTGCCTGTGGCGATCGCATAATTAATTGCTAATAGCCACAGCCACAAGCCTGGATTCCGGGGTTCTAGCCAAAAACCTGTCCGGTTCAAGAAGCGCCCGAACCACGGACCCAGTAAAGCGCTAATGAGGGCATGGCGACCGAAGTTCAAATAACTACCAAGCCATCGCATTAAATCTCTAGGCCCAGCAAGTTCCCAAATCCATAAAAGTAAGGCAGGGTTTTTTCTAGCTGCTTTGAGTGCCAGGCGGTTAAAGGTTAACCAATCACACCTATCTTTTATGAAGTTATCTGCTACTTCTTGCGGTTCGTCTGCCAACAGTCCAAAGAAGGTGTTGAGCATGGAGTTAATCCGCTGGGGTGGTAAAAATTTTCCAGTGGGTACCATCATGCCTTTGGAAAATAGCCAAGTCACGGAAACGTTGCTTTGGTAAGCGCGAATTTGGTTCAAGTGGCGGAAACTCAACAAGTCATGTTTGAGAGCAGTATCCAACAGGGTTGTTAAACGCTCTAAGTTGCGAACTAGCGAACCAAAACCGGTGAAGACAAGGGGAGACTGGAGTGATGCAGCATCGCCGATCGCAATCAATCGATCAAAGGCAACTGTGCGATCGCTACTTCCCACACTAAAATGTCCCGGTATATACCCAAATGTCGGCTTCTTCCACACCAATTTGTCCATGTCGCACCTGCGATACTCTGGCAAAATTGTGAAAAAGTCCTCGTACATCTCTAACAAGGAACCGGGATTTTCAGCATTGACTTCGTGGTAATGAAATAAATAAATCGTCAGTTCATCATCTGCCCCAGGAAACAGTTCCCAAATCAGCTGCCTTCCCCGTGAAATATCCCCATGACTATAAAGAACGTCCCCATACTGCGAATCCCACACTTGCGGCTCAAATCCGCTCTCAATTGCCGCTCCCACTGTCGGACACACACTATCAAAAGCACGACCACCATTTAATTGCCAAGCGATGGGTGACGCTGTTCCCATTGCATCTATTAGCAACCGTCCACTTACTTCCTTTTCAACCTGGCTGGGTAAGTGCTTGACTTTCAGGATAACCTGTGATATATCAATATCTGCACGGATAAACTCTGTTTCATCCCAGATTTCACCGCCTGCCGCTTGCAGTTTTTGCCCACACATTTGGAGCCATTTTTCGGAATCTAAGCCTAAATTTAGCACTGTAGGTGTGTGGAGGACGGGCGATCGCAGTTTGGTTGGATTATTAGCGTCAAAAAACTTATTGAATCCGTCTTTGTATTCCCTAGCAATGATGGTTTCTAACTCAGCGGGGGTGACTAAACCCAAGTTAACCAAGCTTTGAATCTCATCGCGGGAAATATTCCACTCTCGGTTCATTCGCCCAAAGGGCATTCGTTCTACCAGCAGGACTTTATATCCCAGTTTTGCCATCAATGCTGCATGAATCACGCCTAGTGCGCCACCGATGTAGATGATGTCATAAGTGGGGGATGAGAGGGAAGAGGCAGGGGGGCAGGGTGCAGGGTGCAGAGGAGAGAAATTTTCCCCCTGCTCCCGTTCGGCTACGCTCACGGCAAGCCTGCTCCCTGCTCCCGTACCTGCTCTCCTATCCCCTCGACTGGAAAACACAACCTGACGCGGCTGCTGCGGATTCCGTACTCCTTCGCGCCATCGTTGTTCCCACCAGTAGGCACGTGTTAGGTCATATTCACCATTAGGCATTTTCTGAAAATACTTGACGGTAAGGGGGTAAACAGAGCCTAGCGCTGCAAAAATTGATTGCTTAGATAAATCAATCGCTGGCGGTTCTGGGTAATGATGCGGAAAACGGCTTCTGATTTCCTTGGTTAGCCGTTGCAGGATTTGTCTTTCATTGGGAAAGGGCTGGTTTGCCCAACGAAACACTTTTAAATAGGTAGTTCGTTGCACCGACCAGACAAATACCGAAAGTTCCGCAGGCAAGTTTTCGGAAAGAGCCACCCCAGCAGTTGTAGTTCCAGTGGGGATTTGGAGGCGAAAGCCTTCCGAGGTAAGCAATTTTTTTCCATTACCGGGTTCAAAATCTGTTTGTAGCCAGCTACGCACAGTTGCTATATCCGGAGTTGGAACTTCTAAATAAAGGATTTCTCTCATCGTCTCCTGACATCTCCGATCAATCTACTCACTAAGACAGATTTTATGAAGGCACAAAGTAAGGTAAACTCCGCCCTATTACTTTCGTAAAGATTCAGTGAAGAAATTTTAAGAATTTGTCAAATTTATCGTTCATTTTGTATTTCTGTAAACCCACGCCATGAATTATCCCATTCCAGACAGTCCCCAGGAAATTGTTGCCCTGCGACAACAGCCGATTGATGAAGAACTAGTTGCCAGTGCGATCGCTGGAGTAATTAAAATTGTCCGTGCTCAGGGTCAATCTTTGGAAGAATTAACCGCTCAGTTGCTAGCAGATGATTCCCTGTTGGATCAGCAACAACGTCGCTGGTTGACCCAATTAGTTGCCCAATCCTGGGAAAATTTCTCCTAAAACCTTGTATATGATGAAGTTTTTGTTGCAGCATTGATTTCTAGGTCTGCACCTAAATGTTGGCAATGCCTGCGGCGGGCTGCGCCTACGCATTTTAGGTATAGGAGTAATATGTCTGGAATTGGCAATTGGGTTGCTATTTTTGCATTTACGGCACAGAAGGCACTAACTTAACCATATCAGCACTGGGCACTAGAAACTCAATCTATGCGTCAAACCCAGCCTAAGGATAGAATTACTCAAAGCGGTCAGCCTTCTAGATTAGTTACCAGACGTAAATCCAAGGGTTGGAATTTCAATGTTTTATATCGATTCATCTGGGAACGATCATCGGCGCTGAACACATGATTCTTTTTCACGAATCATTGAAAAATATTTAAGTAAAACTTATAAAAAATTCCTAATTAATTTATATAGCTTATTTATTGTCTTAACTGTCTTAACTGTCTTTGCATTCTGATTAAAAGTCTGAGATTTTAAGAAGCATAAAGTGTGGTGTTAAGTAAGTTGGCACAATCAATTCAAACTATATGAAGAAAAATGAATTCAGCTAAAACCCTTATGCCTATTGCCTATTGCCTATTGCCTTATCCCAACGATAATTATTTACGCCAACTTACTTATGCATTCCAAGCGATTTGGAGAGCTTAAACAATGACAACCATAACCACTAGGAAACTAAAACCCTACTTACATGTCGCAGCAAGCACCTGGAAAGCTTCAGCAAGCCTTTGTTAGTTTCGCTTGTTGAATTTAGGTATAAAAAGCAACTAGTAAATCTCAAAAACATCAAAGAGGTAATTGATGAGCAATATTAAAGAAGCAGTAACTGCATTACGTAAATCGCTACTCCAAACCGAGGTGTTAGCTTAATCGCAGGGCTTTATCTTACTAAAAAAACGTTGGGTAGTCTTTCGCGCTTTCGGTTTGCTGTTTGGGTGTCGATTTCTAAAGACGAGTTTAAAAAAATTAATTTTGGTTTCTGGGCTACTATATCCCCGATTTATTCAATAAATCGGGGATATAACTGCCTTTTTGATGATATTTATACTCAAAATATGAATATACTAATTATCCTGGGTGAAGTTGTATTTTTAGTACTCATTTTCTCATTGTTTAACTGGTTAATTGGCACAATTTTTAAGCAGATCACTAAAGTTTCTTGGCTTCAAGGGATATCTGCAAATATCACTTTCCTGCGCCGGAGTATCAGCAGAACTTTAATTTTAATTTCTGTGATTCTCTGTCTTGTGCTGATTGGTGTGAATGGGATGGTGATTTATCGAGGTGGAAACCTTCAGGAATTTCAACTTAATCTTATTCGCAGTCTTCCTACTCAATTTTGGCTCAATCTCTTGACGGCGAGTTTAAAAACTGTGAGTTTACTAATTCTAGTTAAATTTAGCATAGCGCCCTTAAACCAGGGTATCGATTGGGTTTGCGATTATGCCAAAAAAGCCGATCAAATAAAGGCTAATGATGAAAGTACTGAGGCTTTTTTTAGAGTCCTAAAAAGAATTACTAATCATACTCTTTGGATATCATCCGCTATCCTGTGCACTAAATTTTTCTACCTCCCAGAAGTCATTCCCAAAAATATTTACATTGCCTTAAAAATATACATTATTGTCACAGTTGGTTTACTCATTGTCAAAGCTGTTGCTACTATCGTTGATACTCTAGACGCGCTGAGTCTTAAATACTCCAGTTCTAACAATCTACTGCGTTTATACGAGCGTTTACGCCATTTAATTCCTCTCTTCAAAAAATCTTTGGAATACGTCCTTTATGTTGGCATAGTAAATCTTGTTGTTCCAGAAATAGAATTTATTGCTTGGGTAAGTACTTATACCCCTAGAATTGTGCAGATTATTGGGGTTTATTTTATTAGCAATGTTTT
>NZ_JAYGHD010000328.1:0-29314 GCF_034932245.1 Nostoc sp. UHCC 0251 | reverse complement strand
CCAGCCTCGGATTAGTTTCTCAATCTCAAATGGTAATTTACCATTTGCGATCGCACAAGCAGTTGATTAACCATCCTTGAGGATTGTTAATTGCTTGATTTCCACCACGTTTAACAAAGTGCTTTAAAGCTAACTGGACATCTTCAATATCAAACTCAAGTAGATTTCTAGTTGTTCGTTTATTTGGGTCAAAGTATATTTCGTACTCAGCGCAAGTTGTAAGTATCTCGTGTTGCCTTTCTAACTCTTCAAATTCGGCGGTAGTAAGAGTAATACTATTGCTGCTGCTGTTTAACCCCTGTTCGGCTGAGATATCATTTGAGGGGGGTGAATCGTAACTAGAGTTATGGTTGTGTAACTTTTTTTCTCGCGGTTTTTTGGGTGGATTTAACCATGAAAGAGGTCTTACAAGTAACTTGGTTATCTTCCAAGAATATTGTTTAATTACTTGTAAAACACGGCATGATACCAGTATTTCAAATATCTTTTTGAGGTAATTGTGAGCGTATGGTTTACCTCTAGTCTTGGCTACCCAAGCATTAAATTCTGATAAATCAGGTTCTATCTCACTGGCAATTTGCCCTTGTCTCATTAACCACTGCCAAAGGATTTTTGCGGCGGGTGGAATATGATGTTGATAACAGAATACATCGTGTTCTTCCGTCCAGGGAAGTGAACTTTTTAGTGAATTTTCTGGCATAATACTATTAGTTTGTTTTCGGAAAGCCACTCATGATCGCTAAATCTCTGGTGGCTTTTTGATTTTTTTAGATAATCGGCGATCGCACTCCAGAAGTGATGAGCGCGATACGCAACGAATAAAGCCGTCTACCCAAACAGGTAAACGGCTTTATTCTTGATCTTTATCGTTGTCAGAGGACTCTGAGATTAGATTATAAATTTCTTGTTCTAGCTCTGCTATTTCCTGCGTAAGCTCTAATTTATGAGTCTTACTTTCAATTAATTGCGTCTCAAGCTGTTTTTGTTGATTTTCAACGTAATTTGAGTACTTAGACTCAATCAGTTTGAGACGCTGGAGGATTTTCCCATTATCTGAATTTCGTTTGAGGGCACTTGCCCCACTGGAATTTTCCCCTCGACAACCATTCTGAGCAAATCTGCTTTGCTGTAACCCATAGCTTGGGCTACTGTCTCGAAGTTCTCCCAGTCTGCGCGACTCATCCGCACTGAGACTATCATCGAATCTTCCGCTAGTTTCTTGGGCCTTGCCATCTAAGTTTAAAATCACAACGTCATCCCCACCATATTGTATTACGGAATAATTTTGTTGTACAAAACCATTGACTTAGTTATGTATGACAATATAGCATTAGGAAGTTGTGTATGACAAAACTTTGCAACACAACATCGCTCCCCAACGCCTAACCCTTTGCGTTGCAACCGGAGCAAGCACCCGCGCCTTGACCTTGCGCGGAAACACCCTTTACCTGATGCCTAATGACTGATGACCAACCAAAAGCCAATGGAGGAACTAACACCAGAACAATTACTTGAGGCGAGAAATTGGATTAAAGATTGCTGCCCCTGGGGTGATCTGCAAGAAGAGCAAGTTGATGAACTGACCGACGATGAAGTGATAGCAGGGATTGCAAGACATTTTGAGGGAGGAGTTAGCGAATTTAAAAAGACTGTGCCGACTGAAGAACAGTAAAAAGGCGATCGCCCGATTTAGCTTCAGCGATCGCCAACCAATAATGCTTCGTATCTAATATGTAGGAGATTGTACCAATGTCCAAGCCGCTAGGCTACTACACGAGCTATACCCCAGGCGACGGCTCAGTTTTAGATGAACTTGACGATATGTTCGGCTCAAATTTGGAGAAGCTGACCGTCAAGGAGAAATGGTTTTTAATTGGCGCTCTAGGCGCACAACTTTGCGCTGATCAACCTGGAGAAGTTTCTAACGCTGTTAATGCTGTCTATCCAGGGATACTGCTTATGACTACAGGAGACATCGAGGGATTAATCGAAGCACTAGTGGCACAAGTTCGCTGGAGGCAGAATGCAGAACCTGTATACCACTCCTGAAGCAGCCAAGTTAACCAACATTCCAGAAAGTACGATCCGCAGTTGGTTGCGTCGTCACCCTGAAGTGTTCCAGTTTGAAGTTCATGTTGTCAGCGATGAACATGGACAAAAACTCTGGACTGAAGCAGGAATTGAACTATTGCATAGCCGACGTGCATCGAAAACTGCAACAGATGACGATGCAGAAATTGATGCAACCGATTTGCTTGAGTCTCTGTTAGAGGAAGATTCACAGCGCCTCGCTAACGAATACTACCGACAGCTGCCGGGTCGCACCTTGCAGCGCATTAAACAGATGCGGGACAATCCCACACCTGAACAACGCCAACTAGTGCAAACATCATTCCGCGCTGCACTCAACGTTGGAACAGAGCATCTACTCTTACCCACATATCAGCCGATGTTGCTAGAGGGAGGAGATGAAACAGACTAAACAACAGACTACCAGCAAGGTTGTACCATTCACCGGCGAATTTTACCCAGACATACCAGAGCCTACACCAGCCGGGAATAACCTTGCTGCATTTCTAGTCATGATTGCAGCTGCATTGGTTGCTGGTTTAAGCATGGGTGCAATCTCCACTTACCAAAGCGCGGATCAAGTGCAGTTACGCGAGATGAAGGCCCAAAGCCAACAGTTAGAAAAAGTCAAAAACCAAGTTTGTAGATAGGAGTAAACAATGGGAATCCTTGCACGAATTACCAGCGCTGCAAAGTCTAGCAACAAGAGTAATGAGTCCTCACTTTCGGCGGGGGGACACGGGATTGATAAAAATCAGGTGTTAGCCCCCACAGATCCGACTGTCATAAACCCGATGAACGCGGGAACTTGGCAGACTGTCAGAACTGCACCGATTAGTGAGACACCCAGGTATTTTAACAAAGCTGAGGCTGATGCACTCAAGCAGTTGTCAAAGCAAAAAAGACTCGAAGCGCGTCAGGCTAAACGCGCTTACAAGTCTCTGAAAACCCTTGAACAATCCGATGCACAGGTACACATTGCCCATCGTAGCTACATCAAAGAAGTTGCTGACAGTGAACTGACTAAAAAACGCGCAGACGCTTCAACAGCAAGGCATCTACACACACTCAGACCCGCCTACGCAAAACTGGGTTATGGTCTAGACCGCGCTGAGAACATGGCCCAGCAACGAATTGACGAACTCAAAGCCAAAATCAAGGAAAAATACTAATGGCAAAGGCGGTACACCTGGGGGCTTGGTTCCTTCTGGGATGTATCGCCTCTAGTTCTGTGGCTTGGCTAGGGGCGTTACATCCAGCTTTGTTTCGGGTGATGTGGGTTGTCTACATTATGTCTGGTGCAGCGCTATGCCTTGCCCTACTTACCGATGATGCGGTAAGACAGTTTCTCAAGTTATCTGAACCAGATTATTATGCCTTGCTGATTGCGATCGCAGTTTCGATTGTTTTAGGAGGGATGTTGTCATGGCTGATAGGTGGTTAAAAACCAACTGTTTGCTAGCTAGTGCAACTGCATTTTGGCTGGCTGCACTTTCTCCAGTTCCCCCAATTGCCAAGGGAATCAGCTACAGCTTGGCACTGGTGGCATCAGTGCAACTCGTTGGTGAGTCGCGGCGGCTGATTGTGCAGGATGCCCGACGTGCAGCACTAACAGCCATGAATCAAGAATTAGAACAGGTAGAAATTGCACTCCACAGCCAACAGCAAGAGCAAGCGCTTTATGAGGTCTACGGCGCTGCACCGACTTACCCGCCGGAAGTAAAGGAGGAGTTAACCACTAGCCTGGAACACTTATATAAAGAGCCGAGCGCAGATCGTAGCGGTGAAACTTCCGCTTCCACTTCCGACGATAAAGCCTTTTACCTGGCAGTCATGGGCCTATTGGAAGTCAAAGGAGAAACTTATGTGATTGAGCAAGTTTTGAAAATGGGGGGCCGCCGATGGGAGGAGGGCAAGCAACGATTGCAGCAGATATTGCAGCAAGGTAGGCAGGAAGAGTGGGACTAATTTAAAAGCGATCGCGCATTTGGGGAGTGCGATCGCTTTTTAAAATCGATTCCAACAAGTAAAAAATATCACACAATCATGAACAAAAGCATAGAATCCCTTACTTATTACGATTTAGAAAAAGAAAACAAACATGGTTTCTCTTCTAAAGATATTCCAGCCAATGAACGAACTTTAATAGTTAAAGAGCAAATTATTCCTGGTGCATTTGGCTATCCAGATATGTACATCCGGCACATGAAACTGAGATACAAAAATCGTGACTACCCCATAATTTGTATGACCGATTATGAGCTTGATGTAACTAAAAAAGTAGGAATAATGGCGGATGCTGTGAAGTTTTTACAAGATTCAGGAATTTAAATGTTTGGTTTTGACGGTGATACTAAAGGGCTGAAAGTTATCCTAGAACGAATTGCAAGCAATGATGATTCGGGAAAGCTAACCCATAAACAAGTAAGAGGATACGCAAGATGTATGCTTGCAATATTTGAAAACCTGAACATAGATACAAAACTAGAAGCGGAAATCAAACTTTTACTTGCAATGCTTTCTACAAGTGGCATTCCTTATTACGATCGCTCATTCATGGCTTCGAGGATATTGGAATTACTCAAACAAAATGCCGAATTAAAAAGTCAACAAATTTCAAGCGAGTATTTTTAAAATGACTACAAATACAAACATTCCAGAACCAGATCCAGTTTGGGATTATTGCCAAATTTGGGATTCATTGCAGAAGATTAAAGCCAAAATTGACGTGGCTTTAGAATTTATGAGTGAGCAAGAATATGCAAGTCTTTACAGTGACCAAGAAATCAAAAAATTACTAGCACCAGCCTCAAACAAGCTAATAGAAATTGTTAACGATGTGCTTATAGACGATAAAGAATAACCGCCTGATGAGCCGGGCTGAGTCGCCGGCGAAACGCGATCGCTGCTTGATCGCGTCGCGGACTGGAGTCCAACCCAGACGTACAGCACATACACACAGCAGCTTAGGGCTTTTGGCATGAAACAAGCTTTTATGGCTTTCTGATTTTCATAAGCTCGGCTGCTGTGACTGTGCTGTTCCCCCCCCCTATGTCACCAGAAGTTACCGCTTTTGGTTTTGCCTTGAGAGTGAACTAGGCTGTGTGGCCTTCGGGTGATTCACAGGCATGGCATCAGGGAACAAGACGAAACCACCCAGAGGAGAACTGAATGATTAGAATTTTGGGGCTTGATGTTAGCAAGTCCTCAGTTTCGGCTTGTCTGCTTTTGGAGAAGCCCGAAGACCCACGTCAATTTTATTATGAATGTCCATTTTTTAAATTGAGCGCTGATGCAAAGGGAATTCAAGATTTACTCGCGCTCAATGCGGACATTGCACTATTAGAGCCAACTGGCAATAATTACAGCAAGCTTTGGGGTACTCACTTGGCCCGCGCCGGGGTAGAAGTTCGGCTAGTTGGTCATAAAGAACTGAGGAATTATCGAGCCAATCACCTGGCAATGCCTGATAAAGATGATGACGGCGATGCTTTAGCGCTTGCCTGCTACTACTTTGATTACCACCAAGACCCGCGTCGATTTGTCCAAATTCGCGATCGCGCTATTGTCAGAATTCGAGAACTAGTTTTGCGGCTGGCTCACCTTAACCGTGTTCAGTCCCCGATCATGAATCGCATTCGTCAAGATTTGGCGTGGCAGTTTCCAGAAGTTGCACTAGTAAAGTCCCAAAGGGGTGAATCTGGACTGGCTCCTTTACTGTGGGGGTGGCTTGCTGGAATTCGCAAAAGTACGCGCTATGACCGCCTTTACTCGCAAACCGTGGGTTTGGGAATCACCGACACTGTTCGAGAACATGCAAAACGTATTTGTGATCTTCAGCATGAGGAACACGTCATCGAGGGAGAGTTAAGAGAACTGCTTGCTGATTCTCGGTTTGACCATTACCGCACTGTTTTTAAGAAGTTTGGATTTGGCGATCGCCTAACTGCGATCGTTCTCTCTCAGATTTACCCTATTGAGGGTTTCCTGGATGCAGATGGTAAACCAGAGGTGAGGATACGCCAGGGGCGAAACTCTAAAAAGCCTACTAAACGCCACCTTTCATTGAGGAGATTTCAAAAAGCCCTTGGCGCTGCTCCTTCAATGGAAGCATCCGGCGATAGCAAGAAAACCAAGGTTATAGGCGGTTCTGATTTATGTCGGAAGTCTTTGTGGCAGTGGGTGTTTACTCGGATTGAGCCAAAGCGATCGCGTCTGAAGAATAATATTGGTAAAACTTTGGGGGAACAGTTGGACACTGAAAAAGCAGCTGGTCGTCCGGTGAAGCTTGTCAGAAATCGGATTGCAGCCAAAGGAGCGCGACTGCTGTTTAGAGAACTGATTCAAGTCCACGATAAATTGCTAGAGTGAAAATTAAAATATAAAACATTATGGATAGCAAAGAACTAGCGCAATATATAGAAGCAACTAATAGCATCACTAAACCTTGGCTATTGGTACAACTGCGTCTCAAAAAATTACAAGAGCGTCGAGCTACGCTTACAGACGATACCTACAATAAAGAATTAAAAGACATTTACCAAGACTTAATGAATTTGGGGGAATGGTGGCGCGGTATTGAAGATGAGGTATTTTGAGGTATTTTAAAATGATGAGTTATGAGTTTTCCTAACAGAGGCGATTAATCGCGTCTCTACTCCTAACTCTTGCACAGACACAATTAATCGTGTCTCTACTCCTAACTTAAAACGCAACCTGATGGCTCAAGTCGATCAAGTCGATTACGATACTCTCGATGCCGCAAAACGATGCTTCATCAATGCTGCAAAACGCACACTTGGCTTTGCAAGCGCCTATGGCATTGTCCCCGCATCGGGTCTTGGAGCAAGTGCTAACGCTTTCAGCTTCAACCTCGCTCCTTTTCTAGAGGCAGGGGCTAGAGAACTTTCTATGACACTTGTCCCGGAAGGACTGGGTACCGCAGACGATACTCGACCTGACGACCTTTCCGAAGAAGAACTTCGACGATTCTGGTGGAATATTGGTATCAAGATTATCTCGTGTCTTACGAACGATGCCGCAACATCAGGTATGCAGACTATACTTCTCGGTCTTTATCTGCCGTCGAGTACTCCTGAAACTATCTTCACCCCCACCTTCCTTGATGGGTTTCTGGATGGAGTCGTTGAGGCGTGCAAACGAGTTGGGTGTGTCTATCTCTCAGGAGAAACTCCTCAACTAAAAACGAAGATGATTCCAGGTCGGCTCGACATCGCAGGCTCGGTTTTTGGGGTTATGCCGGCTAGTGTCGCTCCCATTGATAGCTCGCGTCTGGATGCCGGAAATACTATTGTTCTTGTCGAAAGTTCGGGGCCCCATGAGAACGGCTTTACCCCACTGCGAAAGCTCGCCGAGTCGCTCCCTGATGGCTACAGAACAAAACTTCCAAGTGGACAAGAGTTTTGGGAAGCGATGAATGCCGCTTCGTATCTCTATACACCCCTTGTACAGGCGGTGCTTGGCGAGGGAATTCGTCCCACTGCGATGGAGAACATCACTGGACATGGTTGGCAAAAGTTGATGCGGTCGGTGAAGCCGCTCCGGTATGTCATCGAAACGATGCTCCCAGTGCCGGAGATATTTACTTTTGTCGAAGGTCATCTTGAGGGCGGGGCAGCGACGATGCTTTCTGTGTTCAATTACGGAGCAGGATTTGCATTCTATACAGAGTCGGAGCAGGATGCAGAGAGGATCGTTATGCTCGCAAGAGAACATAAGCTCACGGCTGTGATTGCTGGAAGGGTTGAAGCATCCCCTACCCGCGAGGTAGTGGTAGAACCGCTTGGAGTCACTTTGAAGGGAGATTCTTTTGGAATTGCGCGAGAGGTATAGTGATTCAGGCGCGTAGGCATAGCCCGTCGTAGACATCGCTAGTTTTCTTGCAGCTATTGTAGACTCACTTATGCGATGCCTACGGTGGTCACTGAGCGCAGCCGTACCCCTCCGGGGAAGCAAGCCAAGCTACGCGCAGCGTCTGTCTGCGACACGCTGCGCGTTTGCGTAGCATCCCGCAGGGAACGTAGAGAAGTGCGGGCTACGCCTATGCTGAAGTCATTCTTAGTTATATAAAAGTTTTAATTACTGATATTGTTGGCAATTTTTACACACGAAATTTAGTTCAATCTCAGGGTGGTTAGAGATAGTTACTCTACTAAGCCTTTAATCTATAAGCTATTTGCCATAGATGCTATAGACGTAGCTAGGTGATTTTTATTGCAATATTTATTACTACTTAAAACAAAGGTAGTCCAAAACACCCATGACTACTGAGGTTAAGATTTGCTAACGTAGTCTTAACATATTGAAAAATTTGCTGAGAAGGCTGAGAAAGTATCAACCGACACTAATCTTTAGTGCTGTATCTTTCTCATCTGTAGATGTGCCGTTTTAGTGTGTTAAAAAGATATATTTTTGTTCAGAGGGGGTTATGGCTGTAAATTTGGCCCGAACTACTGCTTCCACAGAACTTTTGAAGCAAGTATTCCAGAACATTGATGCACAGAGTTGTCCAAGGTTATTCAACTTTCATATGCACACTGTCCACTCGGATGGTAGATTGCAGCCGAGTGCATTGATGGAGCAAGCGATCGCTATTGGCCTAAAAGGGTTAGCCATCACTGATCATCATGGTATTATCGGCTATCAAGCATCACTTGCTTGGTTAGAAGACTGGAAGTGGAATAATCCTGGTGCAAGCGCTCCTTACCTTTGGAGTGGTGTGGAAATTAATGCCAACCTTTTGGATATAGAAGTTCACATTTTGGCTTATGCTTTTACACCAGAACACCCTAGCATGAAGCCTTATCTACAAAGAAGGCCGACTACAGGGCAAGAATATCAAGCAAGTAACGTGATTGCTGCTATTCATGAAGCTGGAGGATTGGCAGTTCTGGCTCATCCGGCTCGTTACAAGCGATCGCTTTTTGACTTGATTCCAGCTGCGTCCCAAAAGGGCATCGATGGCGTGGAAACTTTCTACGCCTACAATAACCCTAACCCCTGGAAACCCAGCGTAGTGGAATCAGAACAAGTACAAAAGTTGGCTGATGAATACTTTCTTTTCAATACCTGTGGTACTGATACCCACGGTTTGAGCCTGCTACAACGTTTGTAAAGATGAATCAATTTTTTTGAAATCTCCTGGTTCAATCTGCCAGGAGGTTATTCTATTTTGGATTTTTGATTACTCATCAAAGGACTATAGTCGATTCTTGGTAGGAATCACAATCATCGAGAAATAAGGTACTTCATCTGGATTAACTTCATCCAAAGGGAGGATGCGTTGCTGTGACGTTGATGCACGCTCAATATATCTTGCCCGTGATGCTAGCCCTAATTTATGCAGGATATCTCGTACTTTAGTAAAATGACGGCCTAACTTCATAATTGCCGCTGCATCGGTCATCAGCAGATGTGTAGTCAGTTCTTCTGCTGGTAATGGTGCGGGTAAGACTGTGAGGATATCAGTGTAATAGGTGAAAGGTACACCCAAGGCTACCGGACAAGCCATCAGCGAGGAAACTCCGGGGACAACCTCTGTTACGTACTGATCAGATAAACGTGTGAACAGGTACATGAACGAGCCATAGAAAAATGGATCTCCCTCACACAGTACTACAACATCTCGACCTGCTGCTAAATGGTCGGCGATTGGTTCAACTTCCTTGTCATAAATAGACTTTGCCTTTTCTGGCTCCAAAGCGCGGGGGAGGTGAAATAGCACCTCAATTTGATTACCAGGAAGATACTGCGCCACGATCGCTCTAGCAATACTTTCTTTATCTGTGGCTGATTGATAGGCTACCACAGGAGCCGCACGTAATAACCGCAGTGCTTTCAGAGTCAATAGTTCGGGATCGCCTGGGCCGACACCAATTCCATAAAGACGACCTTTGGTTTTCATATTCATTCTTCCTCCGTTGCCAGGGCGTTAACTGCTGCGGCTGCGATCGCACTTCCACCGCGCCGACCATGTAAGGTTAAAAATGGCACATTTCTGCTATCTGCTGCCAATGCGGCTTTCGATTCGGCTGCACCGACAAACCCCACTGGAAAGCCTAAGATAATAGCAGGTTTCGGCACTCCTTCATCGAGCATTTCTAATAGCCGGAATAGTGCTGTGGGCGCATTACCGATTGCGATCACCGATCCTTCGAGGTGCGATCGCCATAATTCTAAAGCTGCCGCCGACCTAGTAGTACCCAGACGCTGGACAAGTTCTGGCACTTCCGGCTCGTTGAGGGTACAGATAACTTGATTATTGGCAGACAACCGCCGCCTGGTAACGCCATCAGCAACCATCCGGCAATCACACAGAATTGTAGCTCCTGCTGCTAGTGCTGCCCTTGCGGATTGCACTGCTGTTGGTGAATATCCCAAGTCAGTAACAATATCCGTCATTCCACAGGCATGAATGAGACGCACAGCCACTTTTGCTACATCGGGTGGCAACACATCTAGGTTCGCTTCTGACCGGATGATTGCAAAAGAATTGCGGTAAATTTCGTTGGCATCTCGGATGTAGTCGGGCATTCGATTTGGGATTTTAGATTTTGGATTTTGGATTGACAAATAAAATCGAAAGGCTTAGATTGCCGACTTCTCTAGAAAGTTGGGAACCTTGTTATTTACAAATGATTTAGGAATATTATTAAATAACTGCTGTAATTGGGCGATCGCATATCGATTAGCAAATTTCCCAAAAGACTCATCAGAATTTAGGCGTTCAATTTTATATACATATAGCATCCGCTCTATTAATGCAGGTAGTTCGGCAAAAGTTACATATTGATATATTTCACGTCCGAATTTCTGCTTGCTGTCACCAACATAAATGTGATAGCCCTCAACAGTTTCATTGTCAACATCAATGCTGACACCGAGCAGAGTAATATCACTTTTGGTATGCTGGGCGCAGGATTTTTCGCAGCCGCTGAAGTGGATATTAACTGGGCAATCCAGAGTGAGGCGAGTTTCAAGATACTCTGCTAATGCTAATGCATGACTTTTGGTATCCGTGGCAGAAGCGGCGCAACCCTTTTTTCCAGAACAGGCAACTAATGCACTCTTGATGTTGGTTGCTGAGGAATCTAATCCTAAGAAAGCAATTTCAGTTTGGACATCAGCAACCCATTGCTGAGGAATATCTGTTATCAGCAAATTTTGCCAGGGGGTTAACCGAAGAGTGCCGCTACCGTGTTTCGTTGCTAAATCTGCTAAACCCCGTATTTGCTTACTCTCCAATCGTCCAATGGGTAAGACGACACCAATGTAAAATAAGCCTTTCTGACGTTGGGGATGGATGCCAATATGTTGATACTTCGCATCTAACCTCTCCCCCAACCCCTCTCCTACAAGGAGAGGGGAGAATTCCTCCCCCTTCCCTAGTAGGGAAGGGGGTTGGGGGGTTAGGTCACTGCATAAAAGAGAAAAAGGTAGACGCTGCTGAACTTCCTGGAGATAATTTTCACAACCTAAAGTATTCAATAACTCTAAGAACCGTAGCCGACGCTTACTTGTAGTATTACTATGAGCTAGATAGACCTCTGCCAAAGCTGCCAAGACGGGCAAACATTGCTCTGGTGGTAACAAAATTCCCATATCGCTAGACGGTTGCCCCTTTGCGCCGACACTGAGATAGAGGCGGAAATAAACATTACCGTCAACTAAGACAGCAGCAAATAGGATATCATTCAAGCGATCGCACACCCGAATTATTCCACCACCATCAAAGCAAACGCTAAATTTTGCCGACAGTCCCGAAAGCGCTGGATGTGCAGCAATATAATCATCCCAACTTTGGACAAAAGGACGGGTGTCGATTAATTCTAGCGGGTCGATACCAGCAGTTGGGCTGGTCATAATATTACGGATGTGGTCTACAACAGGATTGCGAGAACCCAATCCTATATCCTGTAGGTGTTTCAGAACTTCAGCATTTATCCCCGTGCGGATTTCGCGGACTTGTAGATTAGCTCGATTAGTCACATCTACATAGCCGCCACCGTGCTGTTCTGCTATATCTGCGATCGCACGGCACTGCTGACTACTAATAATTCCACCTGGTATTCTAATGCGAGATAATATACCATCGGCGGCGGGTGTAGCATAAAACAAGCCAGGACAAGTGGCAAATCCTGAAAGCAAACTTGGAACTCCTTCCCCGTGCAACGCAGGGAGTATAAGGTGAGTGTGTCTTCTCTGACATCTTGAGAGTTGGCATTCTGACTTGGGCGATCCCATCACAGCTGCGGCACAGTCCCGGAATTTCACCGGAGTTTCCCAACTCCAAGCTTTAGTAATTTAGCACGAGAAGACAGTCAGAAAATTTAATGCTTCATATTTTGAATCAACCTTATCCACGCTGACAGAGGTAGCCCGTAGTTCATCGAAAGCGACGGGAAACTCAATTCCCAACAGTTAGGTGGACGAGGTTGTTCCCCCCGTGGCTTGGGACATTGGGCATAGTAGCGGTAAAAACTCCATGTTTTTCATCTGTGCCATCTCACTCCTCGTCTATACCCGATTCGTCAAGAATACGATCAATGTTCCGCATTCCAGGCAGAACCCGCAGAATTTCCAGACGCGTATCCTGAACTCTGTACACTACTACATAGACAGTCTTGCCAATTTGCGGTGTCACTAATTCCCTAGTACCAAAAACCCGCCCTGGTTTCCCAAGGTTCGGCATCACCAGCAACTTTTTGATAATTTGCTGTAGACGTGTGGCCACTTCACGAGCAGCTGATGGGCTAGCATCAGCAATGTAGTCCCGGATGCTTGCTAGGTCGGAAACAGCAAGCTCAAGAAAAACTAAACGCATGGAGATGGCTTTTCATTCTCCATTCCCCAAGTGTCGAGCCAAGCTGACACGTCCGAGCCTTCAATCCATTGAGCTTGTGGGCTATCAGCAATTTTCACCGCTTCTTCAATCATCTGGATTTGCCAGCTTGACTCTTCCACGTACAAAGCGATCGCCTCTGCCGCCAACCAAGACTTACTACGCCGTGTACTTTTAGCAAGAGCATCCAACTTCGCCTTAATCTCTGGCGTTAATCTAACGGTCACAACTTCGCTTTGAGACATCAAAAACTCTCCTTTTATCAGTCATTCTAGCTTTATGTATACGATGTATACAAGCGAATCATACTTAAATTCACAATTCTAAATTCGGCTGTTGGCGTTTAGACTGCTCCCGCCTTAATAAATATGCTCTAAAAGTTTATCGTTAGAAGTTCTTGCCTGATTCAAAAACATAATTTTGAGCCACTTTCCAATAGCGCGAGAATCGCTTCAGGTCAATATAGCCGTCATACTCAAAAAATGGTTCTACTTCTAGCACTTCCACTCCTATAGAACCCTCTATTTGATTGCAGATATCACCAAATCGGGGATTGGGACTGTTGGCTGTGACGACTAAATTCGCATCATTTTCTTGAGCAAAAGCTAAAATTTCTTGTCCCACATCGCCACGACGGATAACAACGGGTAACTCCAACAAGCATTCGTAGATAAAAGCGATGCGTTTGAGACTTAGTTGCCATTCCTCTATCAAAGCCTCGTCCCAAACCCAGATAGCTGGCGCACCGGGATATTTTTGTAGTACAGGGTTGTATGGACTGAGGCAATCTCCATGTATCCAAACAATTGGTTTAGTCATTTGTCATTTGTCATTTGTCATTAGTTATTATTCCTTTCCTTGTCCCCCTTGTCCTCCCCTACTCTCCCTGCTCCCCTGCTTCTTCTTTCCACGCTGCCAACTTTGGCTATTGGCTTGTTTGCTAAATTCCCCTTTGGGAAAAAGTCGCTGTTCTAATTCTTCATAACTGCCTTCAAAATCACAATGACCGTAAAGCGGACATTTTTGGCAATAAATGCCTTTGGTGTAGCGTTCTAAATTTTCACGGTTGAAAAAATATGGTTTCTGACTAAAGGTGCTGGCAACCCACTGCCATGACATATTATTACTAGCAGGATCTCCATCTAAAAGGTGTTCTAGAAACCATTTAGCTCCTGCTTGCCAACGAATACGCAGCCAATGGACAATGTAAGCCGCTAGCCACATTCGGGCGTGGTTATGTAGATAGCCAGTTTCTTTCAAGTCAAGGCTAAAACTGTCGATGCAAACTCTACCTGTGGTTCCTTGTCTGATATCTTGCGGCAATTCGGGTGCATATTCAGCCACAGTGTAACCAGTTTTGTACTCTTCCTGGTCTTTCCAGATTCCATCTCCTAACTTGACATACAACCGTTGCCAGTAGTCGCGCCAACCTAACTCGTTAATTAATTTTGTAGCATCGTTTTGTTGCTGTACTTGTTCAAGGATGTAATCTCGAATTTCTCGCAAACTCAAAACGCCATAGCGGATGTAAGGCGAAAGTCGCGTGACTGCACCTGCAAAAAAATTACGTGTTTGCGCGTAGCTGACTGCATCGATTTTTTGCAGCGCTTTGTGTGCAGCTTTGCGTCCTCCTACCGTTTCACTGATGTGGTGATCGCGTTGTGCCGCATCTGGGAATTGTTCACGCAGGTAGGCTACCAACTCATCGCGGTTGGTAAATTCGCGTTGCATATCTTTAGACATGTGACTTTGAAGGATGAGAATAAATAAACAAAAATATCTGTAGGTTAAGTCATTATTATGGCGGATAAATACAAGCGTAAACCGCAGGGATTGGCGCAGGCATAGCTTATTGTCCTAATTTTTACTGGTGACGTGAATATCGCAGTAAGGCTAGACTGTCAGGGCAAACTGTGTTGCAAAAAACACCATGACCTTCTGCATTAATCCCCACTGCTCAAGACCCCAAAATTCTGAAAATATACTGTTTTGTGAAGCTTGTGGCTCAGAATTGCTTTTGGAAGGGCGGTATCGAGTGACTCGCCAATTAGGTGCTGGTGGTTTTGCCAAGACATTTGAAGTCAACCACGCTAACACCCTCAAAGTCTTAAAAGTTCTGATGCTGAATGATGCCAAGGCAGTATCACTGTTTCAGCAAGAGGCACAAGTCTTAAGCCATCTGAATCATCCAGGGATTCCAAAGGGAGATGGGTACTTTACGTTCTCTCCCAAAAATAGCCAAGCGCCACTGCATTGCTTGGTAATGGAGAAAATCGAGGGGTTGGACTTGTATCAATATATGGAACAACGAAGTAATCGCCCCATTGATGAAAAGTTAGCACTTTTATGGCTAACTCAGTTGGCAAATATTTTACATGAAGTGCATCAGCAGAACTTTTTTCATCGAGATATCAAGCCACCAAATATTATGCTCAAAGCCGATGGACATCTGGCTTTGATAGACTTTGGTACAGCAAGAGAAGTTACATCAACCTATCATCAAAAAGCAGCAGGCCAGAATATAACAGGGATTTTTTCACCTGGTTATACACCACTAGAACAAGCCAATGGTAAAGCCGTACCACAATCAGATTTTTTCGCCCTCGGTCGCACATTTGTTTATTTACTTACTGGCAAATCTCCAGATCAATTTTCTGAAGACCCGCGAACTGGTAAGTTAATGTGGCGAGACAGTGCCTCACAAATATCTAAGCAGGTAGCTGGTTTGATTGATTACCTGATGGAAGCATTTCCTGGCAAGCGTCCTCAAAATGCCCAAATGATTTTTAGGTGTCTATCAGAACTTAATTCAACTGTACAGTCATATTCCCCTTCTTCAGCATCACAATTACCACCTACCGAAATAGAAAAGCCTAAATACAGTAGGCCAGTTAAAACGTTAGCGACTACTCAAATTAAATCTTCAAAAACTCAAACAAATATATTCTCTAGCCAGACTGCTCAATTCACAGGCGGAATAATTGCTTTTGCTATACTTTTTTTAATTAAATTCGGTAGTCGGGGAATTTATAAGTTATTTGATTCTCATCCAAGTCAGCCAGTGGTAACTTCAACACCAACTGAGCTACAAGCAAGTACTGATTCAACGAGTCAACAACCTTCTATCCCCCAGGAAAATATATCTTCAGGTGTTCCATCTGGTTGGAATAAGTTTGAGGGTGGTGGTGCAGAATTGTGGTTGCCTCCAAGTTGGGAAGGTGGCGATCCCAATCAAAATATAGATGCAATGATTAGAAAAATAGAAAGCCTTGGTTCAAGCTGGGAAGGGTCTGCTCAAATGCTGAAACTAAACCCTTCAGCCTTTTCTATCTTGGCTTTTGACTCGTACAAGGGTGAATCAAGCTTCCCAACTAGTGTAATTGTCTCTTATGAAAAAATACCTATCAAGATGAATTTAGAAACTTATTTACAAGAGACACTCAATAAGTTTCCTTCTGATATTCGGGTGATAAATGTAAAGACAGGATCTATTGAAGGCTATGAAATAGGAAAAATAATCACGGAAATACGGCTTCGGGATGCTAAACAAATATACTATTTAATTAAAGACAGAAACAGTATTAGGGCTGTAATCTTTTCTACTAGTGCCAATGAATTTGAAGTACGTTTACCAGTATTTGAAGCAAGTGTTGGTACCTTCTCAATTAAGTAGTAGCTTGTAAGTAAAAATTGCTTCTAATTGTTTGGGTTTTGCTATTGTTAAACTAAAACTAATACTATTCGTAACTAAATTGTTACGTGTGATAGCTCACTTATGTAAAATTCTAAAGCGATCGCAATCTCTCACACTTCTATCATGAGCAATATTCCCCAAGTCGGACAACCAGCGCCAGATTTCTCCACTCCTGACCAAAATGGCAATTCAGTCTCTCTCGACGATCTCAGCAGTCAGTGGGTTGTCCTCTACTTCTATCCCAAAGATGACACACCTGGTTGTACCACCGAAGCGAAAGATTTCACCGAGTTGTATCAAGATTTCAGCGCACTGGGAGCGAAAATCTTAGGCGTGAGTCCAGATTTGGGTAAATCCCATTGTAAATTTATCAGCAAACATAACTTGTCAATTACCCTCTTGAGTGACCCAGAACATATTTTGACAGAAGCTTACGGCGCTTGGCGCTTAAAAAAATTTATGGGCAAAGAATATATGGGTGTTGTTCGCTCAACTTTTTTAATTTCACCTGATAAAATAATTGTCTATGCTTGGCCGAATGTGAAAACTAAAGGTCATGCTCTGGCAGTTTTAACTAAATTACGGGAATTAGCAGCCATATAACGCAACTGAATGCAGGTATAGTTACAGCAATGCTACGTGAATCATATTGATAGCAAGAAAGCAGGATGTGAGCAGCTTATTTGAGCAAGCGATCGCCGATGCACTGAACTCAGTCAATCCTCAAAAAGTTCTGGAAGGCAAAGTTGCTAATGCTATCATCCAGGCAGGGTTTGATTTAGTTAGTTTTAATAAAACAGTGGGTCTAAATGGCGAAGTCGGTGAAATCGATGTGGAAACCAGTAACGCTATCATCGAAGTAACAACCCAAACTGCTCGAAAGTTGAAGCAAGTTCAAAAGTTGATATCAAACTCTGATTTGAATCCCTTGAACAAGCCTGTTATTCTTTATGCACCCAATTATAAATTTACTCCGGCTCAAGATATCATCGCTACAGGCAGTGATGTAGTTTGCAGTCAAGATGAATTATTAGAATTATTATCCATACTAGGAGCATAAGTGATGCCAGAACCCATTTCTTTAATTTCTAGTGCTGAGATTAAACCGGGAGAATTTTTGAGTTTTCTGCAATATTCTGGAGTATTACTACATCCAGATAATGTATATGATGGGCGTATTTCTAGAAACAATACTCATGTTTGGATTGTTTTAGATAATACTGAATTAAAAAATTTTAATCCTGATGAAATTGAACTCATAACCCAGAAGCTTAGAGCTAAACCTCAGACTCACATTCTACTTGATGTCAGCAAAACTTCAGGAAGTGAGCAATTAGCCCTAGAGTTTGCGTGTCAGTTTGCCGAAAAATGGTCTTGTGTTGTCTATAATTCAAGTCAAAGAGTCTACTCAGCACAGGAATTGTTAGGGTTATGCCAAACAGAACTAGGTTTTGTTTAGATAGTATATAGAGTTGCATAAACTATGGTTCAATTTATCCAAGCACAAAATGTCGGGCTTGCCTATTTGGAGGAAAAATTTAGTCTACAGCTAGCTGAAGATGAGGCATTCTTCACAGAATGGTTTGAAAATTTACCGGAAATTACAGATTTAGACAAGCAAGATTTAGACAAAATAAAACTTCATTTTCTCCGTTTAGTAAAGCGTCCTCCTTTGTCAGAAGAAACGGTGAAATTAGTAGTTTTATCTCCTTTACTCAATTTAGCTGGATTCTATGATGAGCCTTTTTATATGAGAGGCGAGGAATCAATAAGAATTTCTGCGGAAGATGAAGGAGAAATCATTAGAGGTAGAATTGATGTTTTAGTTATTCAAGAACAATTCTGGTTGTTAGTGATTGAATCTAAAAGGTCTAGCTTTTCTCTTTTAGAAGCCGTACCTCAAGCACTTGTTTATATGTTGGCTAATCCTAATCAAGACAAACCTACTTTTGGATTAGTAACAAATGGTAGTGATTTTATTTTCCTGAAGCTCACCAAAGAAAATCAGCCAAAGTATGCCATATCTGACCAATTTACACTTTTGAAACGAAAAAGTGAACTGTATCAAGTTCTAAGCATATTAAAAAATTTGAGTCAAAGTTTGAGTTAATAATTATGTCTATTCGCCCTATATACCTTGATTGCCACGCTACTACAGCCGTAGATGAACGAGTACTAGCAGCAATGCTCCCCTACTTCACAGAAAAGTTTGGCAACCCATCTAGTATTGGTCATGTTTACGGTTGGGAAGCAGAAGCTGCTGTCAAACAAACGCGAGAGATTTTAGCAGCAGCAATTAACGCTACTCCTGAAGAAATTGTTTTTACCAGCGGTGCAACAGAAGCGAATAATTTAGCTATTAAAGGTGTTGCCGAAGCTTATTTTAAAAAAGGTCAGCATATTATTACTGTTGTCACTGAACATAATGCAGTAACTGACCCTTGTAATTATTTAAAAACTCTCGGTTTTGAAATTACTATTCTCCCAGTTCAAAAAGATGGATTGATTGATTTAAATGAGTTACAAAAAGCTTTCCGTCCTGAGACAATTTTGGTGTCGGTAATGGCTGCAAATAACGAAATTGGCGTTTTACAGCCTTTAGCAGAAATTGGGGAACTATGCCATGCTTACAACATCATTTTCCACACCGATGCAGCCCAAGCTATTGGTAAAATTCCCCTAGATGTGCAAGCGATGAAAATTGATTTGATGTCGCTAACCGCACACAAAGTATATGGCCCAAAAGGAATTGGGGCGTTGTACGTCCGCAGGCGCAACCCTAGAGTGCAACTAGCTCCTCAGCAGCACGGTGGCGGACATGAACGGGGAATGCGGTCTGGAACATTGTATACACCGCAAATTGTCGGCTTTGGGAAAGCTGTAGAAATCGCTTTGGCTGAACAAGCAACAGAAAACCAACGCCTCACCCAGTTAAGGCAAAGCTTGTGGTCACAGCTTTCCCAACTTGAAGGAATTCATCTCAATGGACACCCTCAACAGCGATTGGCAGGAAACTTGAATATCAGCGTTGAGGGAGTAGATGGAGCCGCACTTTTGCTAGGATTACAGCCAGTAATGGCGATTTCTTCTGGTTCTGCTTGCTCATCGGCAAGTACTGCACCCTCCCATGTCCTGACAGCACTGGGAAACCCCCAACAGCTAGCTTATGCCTCAGTGCGGTTTGGGATTGGACGGTTTAATACCCAAGAGGAAATTGATATTGTGGCAAAACATGCGATCGCTACTATTCAAAGTTTACGCAAAACCTCTTTTATGGGTTCTCACCAAGAAAAGCAGCAATTTGATCTAGCTCCTGCTGATTGAGGCGAAATTCCCCAGCAGCGATGATTCCTTCCACCTGCTTGGGATTGCGTGCGCCAACGATCGCAGCCGTCACCGCCGGATTGTTCAAAGTCCAAGCGATCGCTACTTCACCGGGAGAGCGATCGTGTTGCTTACCAATTTGCTGCAACACCTCCACCAGCTTCAGGTTACGAGATAAACGTGGCTCCTGAAATTCACTGCTATTCTTGCGCCAATCATCATCTGGTAAATTGGCAATCCTCTCAGGTGTCATCTTTCCTGTAAGTAAGCCAGATTGCATCGGTGAATACACAATTACACCGATGTTATTTTCTTTACAGAAGGGCAAAATCTCGTTTTCGACATCGCGCTTAACCAATGAATAAGGCGGTTGTAATGAGGTAACTGGGGCAATCTTTTGGATACGTTTCAACTGTTCGACATTGAAATTTGAAACTCCGATATAGCGAACCTTCCCTTCATCTATGAGCTTGGCGAGAGTCGTCCAGCCTTCTTCGATATCTGAGTCTGGATTAGGCCAGTGGATTTGATAGAGATCAATGGTTTCAATATCGAGTCGGCGCAAACTATCTTCAACCTCCCGCCGTACAGAATCAGCCTTCAAGCTGCGACCAATTTCGCCCTTTTCATCCCAAATCATTGAGCATTTAGTGAAAATGTAAGGGCGACTAGATCGACCTTTGAGCGCCTTAGCAACAACCTCCTCAGAATGTCCCAGACCATAGATAGCTGCGGTGTCAATCCAATTAACGCCGAGATCGAGAGCGCGAGCGATCGCTTCAATCGATTCCTGGTCATCCTGCGCTCCCCAACCAAAAGCCCATCCACTTCCACCGATCGCCCAGGCTCCAAAGCCGATTGGGGTAATGTGAAGCTCCGAATTACCGAGCTGTTTGGTTTGCATATCTATTTCTCCAAGAATTTTTGAGTCAATTGCTAGTTTAGGTTGCAAATAGTTTCTCAACCGCTATCTGGAGTGTGAATGACTACTAGTGAAAACACAACAGCGAATCATTACTTATGTAGGATTATTAAATCCTGAATGTTGTGTTGATATACACTATTTATACATTAGTACAGAACGGCGTAAATCCAGCTACTATCTCAATTAACCAGATAAGTGGCTCAAGTCCCAAGTCTTCCGGCACAGTGTACTAGACTAGACTTGCTCAAAGATAGTAGGCCATACCGCCAACGGAGTTTTGAAACAAGCTGGAATTTCCAAAACTTTTTAGGGAGGTAGCAAGTAAGGACGGTAGAACAGAAAAAATAGACTTCTAATCAGCAAGTTTGAGGCTGGGAATTCGGAACTTCCTGCTTTGAACTGCAATATCCGAGTTCTAAGGCAATACAGTTCAGTTAGTGATGTTTGACCTCGGAAGATCCCCCCAACCCCCTTAAAAAGGTGCTTAGGGACTTCCAAGAAATAAATTATCCAATCTTGTGGGGTGGGCATCTTGCCCGCCTTTGACTATGGGCTATCGTGTCGCCCACCCCACAATAAATAGTTGTATATTTTTTTATTTGGAAGTCCCTTAGTTTCCTCCTTTTTAAGGAGGGTTAGAGAGGATCAAGCCTTAACTGAACTGTATTGAGTTCTAAGGATCAATGATGGTGAATCAAATGTATTGGAAATGGGGCTTTAGACTATTAATTGTATTCTTCGGGCTGTGGCTGCTCCTGGATCTGGGTTCCCGTATGGGAGCAGAGATTTTTTGGTTTCAGGAAGTCGGCTATCTCCAAGTATTTCTGTTGAGGGTGGTAACTCGTGGTGTTTTGTGGGTAGTGGTGGCTGGGATAACTGCTGCTTATCTACTGCTAAACCTGGCTCTCGCACAACGGCTAAAATATCCCCAGTCTTTGAAGATTGAAGAAGTTAGGCGTGAGGAAGCAGAACTGGGTAGTGAATTAAAAAACTTTCTCAGTCCTCATTATTCAAGACGCAACGAAACCCAAACACTTACATCGCAACGCCTTAAACCATTCAGATTGCGCTGGTTATTACCCCTAGCTTTCGTACTAAGCTTGTTAATCGGGTTAATGCTGGCTCACTATGGTCAAATTGCTCTTTCTTACTGGCATCCTCCTGTTAATAAAGTTAGTCAACCCATTCTTGCCCTATTTCGGCCAGAGACAATCTGGCAACTCTTAAGGCAGATTTCCTCTCAAGTCTGGTATTTCGGCTTAATTGGGGGAATAGCGATCGCAATCTTAATTTATCCTCAATTTTTATTAACTGCGATCGCAATTCTCTTCAGTCCCCTTTTTGGGTTGATCCTATTCCAAAACTGGGCAAAGGTGCTGCAATATTTCCACCCCACCCTTTTCAACAGAACTGAGCCTTTATTTGGTCAAGATATCAGCTTTTACGTATTTTCCTTACCCTTTTGGGAACTGCTAGAACTCTGGCTGATGGGATTATGTTTGTATGGTTTTGTCGCCGTTACTCTCACTTATCTCTTATCGGCTGACAGTTTGAGTCAGGGGATTTTCCCTGGTTTTTCACCCCAGCAGCAGCGTCATTTATACGGTATGGGTGGCTTGTTGATGCTGGTAGTGGCTTTTAGTTATTGGCTGAGTCGCTATGAACTGGTGTATTCTACCCGTGGAGTAAGTTATGGTGCCAGCTATACCGATGTGACAGCCCAGTTGCCAGCTTACACCCTCTTGTGCATCGTGGCAGGAGCGATCGCAACTTACTTACTTTGGCGAACGTTTTTCTGGAAACCCAAATCTCAGTATCGTCGTTTAGTATTTTACGGATTAGGGGTTTATCTAGTACTAGTTGTAGCAGCTGATGTTGTTATACCTGCTGTGGTGCAATCTTTAATTGTCCAACCTAATGAGTTGCAACGAGAGCAACCCTACATTCAGCGGACTATTGCCTTGACTCGCCAAGCATTCGATTTAGAGGTAATCGATGCCAGAACCTTCAACCCCCAAGGAACACTAACTGAAGCTGATATTCAAAATAATGACTTGACAATTCGGAATATTCGCCTTTGGGATCAGCGACCACTGTTACAAACTAACCGTCAACTGCAACAAATCCGACCGTATTATCGCTTCCCCGATGCCGATATTGATCGGTATACTTTATTATCAGATATAACTCCACGCCGACCATCAGCCCCCCAAAAACCGCCAGAACCGCAGCAGCAAGCAGCTGAATCAACAGAACGGCGGCAGGTACTAATTGCTGGACGAGAACTAAACTACAGTGCAGTACCACAGGAAGCTCAAACATGGGTTAACCGCCATTTAATTTATACCCACGGTTTTGGGTTCACTGTTAGCCCAGTTAATACAGTTGGGCCGGGTGGGCTACCAGAATATTTTGTCAAAGATATTAGCGGTGATAGTAGTGCCCTGACAACTTCCAGTGAAGCCATTCGTGACAGTATTCCCATTGGACAACCCCGAATTTATTATGGTGAAATAGCCAATACCTATGTAATGACTGGCACAAGAGTTAGAGAGCTAGACTATCCCAGTGGTAGTGACAATGTTTACAACTCTTACGATGGTCTGGGTGGTGTTCAAATTGGTTCAGCATGGCGACGCTGGCTCTTTGCCATGTATTTGAAG
This sequence comes from Nostoc sp. UHCC 0251, assembly GCF_034932245.1. NCBI lineage: Bacteria > Bacillati > Cyanobacteriota > Cyanophyceae > Nostocales > Nostocaceae > Nostoc > Nostoc sp. UHCC 0251. Next base: position 5,777 of record NZ_JAYGHD010000328.1, on the reverse strand, counting down.
GATTGGCAAATGTTATTCACACGGGACTTTTTGCCTGAGACAAAGGTATTGTTTCGGCGAAATGTGAAGCAGCGGATTCAAGCGATCGCACCTTTTCTCAAATTTGACAGCGACCCTTATTTAGTAGCTGCTAATGCTAATCAAGATTTACCAAGCAATCCCAGTTATCTTTACTGGATTGTTGATGGTTACACAACGAGCGATCGCTATCCTTACTCAGACACTAGTAACGATGGTATCAACTACATTCGTAACTCGATCAAGGTAGTGATTGATGCCTACAACGGCAGCGTTAATTTTTATATTGCCGATAAGAGCGATCCGATCATTGCCACTTGGTCAAGGATATTTCCCAACACCTTCAAACCGCTCAGTGCCATGCCGATTACTCTCCGCAGTCATATTCGCTATCCTGTGGACTTCTTCAAAATTCAATCTCAACGGTTGATGACCTACCACATGACCGACCCCCAGGTATTCTACAACCGGGAAGATCAGTGGCAGATTCCTAATGAAATCTATGGCAGCGAAGCCCGTCCGGTAGAGCCGTATTATTTGATTACTAGTCTACCCACCGTACCTTTTGAAGAGTTCATCCTGCTTCTACCCTACACTCCCCGGCAGCGAACTAATTTAATCGCTTGGTTAGCGGCGCGATCGGATGGTGATAATTACGGTAAGTTATTGTTATATACTTTTCCCAAAGAAAGACTGGTCTACGGTCCAGAGCAAATTGAGGCGCGGATTAACCAAGACCCAGCAATTTCTCAGCAAATTTCCCTGTGGAATCGCCAGGGTTCGAGAGCCATTCAGGGCAATCTATTAGTAATTCCCATTGAGCAATCCCTGCTGTACGTCGAGCCAATCTATCTAGAAGCCACACAGAATAGTTTGCCGACTTTGGTGCGGGTAGTTGTGGCTTACGAAAACCGGATTGTCATGGCACAAACATTAGAACAAGCCTTGCAGGGAATTTTTAAACCAGAGGTTACACCAGCCCCTGCGATTATCCGTCCTTTTGAAGAAGCAGTCCCGCCAGGTTAAGTTATTTTAAGACTAAATAGTTACATAACAGGTGACAGTGAGCGATTGCCATTAACAAAATTTATTGGAACAGACATAGTTTAATAGTTCAACATAATGTAATAGACACTAAAAGTTAATGGACATGGTACAAAGTAACCAACTAGAAATTCGCCACATTAGTCCTGAAGTGAGGAAGTTGATTAAAATGTACGCCGATGTTAATAACTGTACGCAGTCTGAGATGTTGGAACGCATTATTTTGGAGTGGGATGCCCAACAAAGCGAGAGTGAACGACCGCCAGGAGACGAAGATGAATAGCTTTCTTGGACAATCTCTAATCAGCTTCTAGCGATAGACTTTGATGAATTTGGCTCTTTAGTTGGAGAAAAACTTTTTAGAGATTGGGTCTTGTTTGAGGGATTGAATAAAATCCCTCAAAGTCATTATGGTGCCTGTTAAAGTGAATTTAGGAGTGCCATTTGGAGCAACGATTCTCACTTCACCATCTTGGATCTGAATCTTATTTTTAATACTATCCCATAGAGTCTCGAAGCTTTCATCATCCTTGCAACCATTGGCTTCAAGGAATTTTTGGCGGACTTCTGTTTTTAGTGCTAATGCTTCTGCTGCTTGAGTCCGCGCCTCAAAGTGCTTAACTACATCTTCATAAGCACTTTCCCTCAAAGTTTTGTTTTCAGCTTGAACTTGCTCTAACTGAGTTTTTATAGCTTGTAGTTGGGACGCTAAAGCAGATGATTTTTGGTATTCAAGTTTTAAGGCTTGCTTTGCATTTGCTAACAAGGCTTTATAATCTAGCTGATCTTGATTTTTTTCGGATTGCATTTTTATCTCTTGATCAACAGATTTTCTATGGAAAACCTCGTCAGTTTTTGTAATAAAACTGACGAGAGTTTTAGTAAATATTTTCTGTGTTATCTAAGTATTCGTTATTGTACTAATAATGGTGTTTCCGAGTGAGGATTTTCCTGGATACTACTCAGACTAGAACTAATGTGGGAACGGATAGCTCTTTCATAAACACTAGTCTGCTGAGTGCGTACCCCTACAGCTTGATATATTAAGTTAACTTCTGGGAATTCAGACCAATACATCAAGAAAATGTCTTTAGCTGGAGTAATAATTTCATAATTATTCTCTTGTCTTTTCTTTCTGAGCTTACAATTATTTAGTTGTAATTTTTGTCTGAATAGTTGTTCAAATTCTGAAATTAAATCTGAAGTAGTTTTCATGGTTTATACACGTTAAAACGTGTTAATGATGCAAAGACTATCTTGTGATACTACTCAGTATGACACTTCAGATACCTCTTACAATATAGTGTATCAGTTATCTGCTATTTGAGGCTTTAAAATTTACCTTTGCGTAATCCTTGGAGAAGCAAGCTAGGTGTAGCATCTCCAAGAGTTGCGGTACTAGTTAGCAGAGGTATCCTCTATGAGTACAACGGTTAAATCATCGCCTTGGGGGGCAATCTGTACCTACAGGCTACAGCCTGGGCCTTCAACTCCCTCTCCAAAGCTGATTAATTCCAAGTAATCTGGATTTTCCACAAACTTTTTAGCAGCTAGCAAGCCGGCAATGCTCCAAGTTTGATAAATTCTGGCTTCTTTGCCAATTAAACGACCATTATTGCCATCGTAGTATTCCGGGAATTTATCCTTAAATAAACGCTTTTCAGCAATGGCTACAGCTGCTTGGGCAAGTTCTGTTCGACCTGCTTTCTGGGCCGCAGCGGTAAATAACCACAGTAAAACTGGCCAGTTACCACCGTTGTGATAAGACCAAGCGATATTTTTGGAGTCACATCCTGTAACAATTTTCCACTCTAAACCTTCCAAAGCTGGAAAGCAGATTTTAACAGGCATATAGCCAATCAAGTCTTGCCAGCGTTGGGCAAACAAATTCATGATGCTTTGAGATTCGCCTTCACTAGCTAAAGAAGCTAAGATTGCCATCAGGTTTCCCAGAGCAAAAAAGCGAAAATCCATCCGTCCTGGTCCCAGATTTCCGGCTAAATATCCTCCAGTTCCAGGTAACCACTCGGTCAACCAACTGGGGATAGATTCTGAGTGGATGTTAAATTTATTCGCAACTTCTGTACCAAATTCGTTACCTTTGTAACGATAGATTTCTCCCAATCGCTTCAGGTCTAGCCAATAATAGTTGCGGATATGATATTTCAAAGCTCCCAATCGCCTATTGACTTTGCCAATGTAGCTATCGCCATCCCCATCTGGTAAAAGCAATTCAGTAGATGCCCTAAGAGACGCATAGAATAGCACCTGAATTTCTAGAGGATGTTCGTAGACTCCCATACGACGGTCAATCATAAACGCGCCATCGGGAACTAACATTGTTGGATACATGGAAAACCGATGTACTAGGCAAAGATCCAAAATGAGTTTGATTCCTACTTGAAAATCTGGCTGACGCGCTAGTGACAAATCGCCTGTAGCTTTTTCATAAGCCCGTAGCAGGAGAATCCACCACATAGAGGAATCAACTGGGGGAACGCGAGCGATCGCCTGCTCACCAAAATCAGCGACTAAAAACTCCTCATTCCCATTAGAATGTACTTTGAAACTAGCAGGCATTAACCCCGATCCTGGTTCAAAGCAGTCCATCTGCTTGTCATGACTTTGTAATTTCAGTGTTTCTACTAAGAAGTTACGCACAATCTCTGCTTTGCCATGCATGAGAAACACCAAGGCAGAAGGGACAAAATCGCGGAGGAAGCACTGGTCATAATTGAGTGCATCTAATTCAGGATCGTGGGCAGCTACAGTCCCAATGGGTCTTCCTTGGTAATAGATTACCGACTTTTCTAACAATTCCCAGGCTTCTGCTTCCAGCAGACTGTTCTTATCGATCGCGCTAGTCATGGACGTTTAATTCCACTAATGGTATGTATCGGCTCAATTGTGGAAAGTACGCAAGCCTTATTTCAAGCTGACCAGCTTTCTCGGAAGTCAGCATACAAAGTCAATCCACCATCTACGAATAGGGTTTGTCCAGTGATGTAGGCGGCTTCATCCGAAGCTAAAAAAGCTACTGCGGCTGCCATTTCCTCTGAGGAGCCAGCACGCCCCATTGGAATGTGACTTTCCACGATCGCCTTTTTTTCGGGGTCATCTATCCAGGCTTGATTTATTGGAGTGATTGTTGCTCCGGGAGCAACGGCGTTGACACGAATACCTTGGCTTGCATATTCCAATGCTAAGGTTTTGGTCAGGTTTTCCATACCGCCTTTGCTAATGGAATAACTGATATACATCGGTCGCGGAATAATTTCGTGAACACTGGAAATATTAATAATCACCCCCGGACACTTAAGAGACAGGAGGTGTTTAATAGTTTCACGGGCACAGAGATAAGCACCCCGGAGATTGACTGCAATTACCCGGTCAAAGTCTGCTGTGGTAACTTCGTGGGATGGACTTTCTGTTTGAATGCCAGCATTGTTAACTAGAATATCTAAACTACCAAATTCCTTTACTACGGTGTTGACCATCTCAACAATGTCTGATTCTTGGGAGACATCTCCCTGAACCGGTAGCGACTTCACACCACAATTTTCGATGTTTCCGCAGGCTTTTTGCAATGCCATCTCTTCCGTATCTACCGCGCCTTCAGGGCTTTTGCGGTAATTGATAGCGATATTGCACCCTTCTTGAGCGAGTTTGATAGCGATCGCCTGACCAATACCTGAAGTTGCACCTGTAATTAAAGCATTCTTTCCTTTTAACCCTATCATATTTTCTGCCTAAGCTGCCCTTGGTTGAATTTGCACTCAGTTAAATTATTTTGAATTTTAGATTATTGTTTTCAGAATTGAAATTTAGCAATGTCATCCATCTAAGGGGGGAATCATAAATTAAAAATAGGTCTTTCCTAATTTTGAATTTCTGATAGTATTTGACGAAATCTCTGCTACAGATCAATCGGCTGTAGCAAAGATTGTTGAAAATGATATTATTCCCTAGCGCAAATTCGCTGGCACATTTTCAGGAACTACCCAATAGTAAATAGTTTTGCCGTCTACAGTTAGCGTCTGCTCTGGTTTCCAATCGCCCATATCGAAGGCGTGGGAGACAATGCGAGTCCCAGGTTTGAGTTCACTCAATATCTTCGGACGAAGTTTGGCGTTAACCTCTGGCAATAAGTAAAGTGTAACTACTGTTGCTTCACTAAAATCAGTGGTGAACAAATCTTGCTGGACAAACTTGACGCGATCAGTTACTCCTGCCTTTTTGGCATTTTCATTAGCCTCTTGAATGCGTTCAGGGTTAATATCTATGCCGACACCGCGTGTACCAAACTTTTGTGCCGCAGTAACGACAATTCTCCCATCACCGCTACCAAGGTCGTAAAGCACATCATTCTTACCCACTTTTGCCACTTTCAACATTGCATCTACCACTGGCTGTGGTGTAGGTACATAAGGAACATCGCCAGCGCGTTCTTGTGGTTGAGTTGTGGGAGTTGTTGCAGATGGTGTTTCGGTTTCGGTCTGGCCCGTCAAAGTAGAAGGTTGTGTCCCGGCTTCTAAGTCTGTGCCTTGCGGTGTACACCCAGCAATTCCCAAGCTGGTAATACTAACCCCTGTAACCAGTAAAAACAGAATTTTTTTGAAGTTCATGAATTGTCTCCTTGATTGAGTAGCTTTTGGTTAGTAGTTAGTAAGCTAATCGGCATTTAAATTGCAACATAGTCACTATTGCCTTTGTTT
>NZ_JAYGHD010000327.1:0-30319 GCF_034932245.1 Nostoc sp. UHCC 0251 | reverse complement strand
GAACGAGGAAAGTCTTATCAAGCTAGGTTTTTAGGACTTGTGTGTACACCGTAGCGCCTAAAAGCGGGGGGAGTGTCAATCTAACCATATTCCTTATCTTTTCGTTACATATATATAAATTTTTCAGCCGACTTACTTAGTACTTTGTAGAGACGTTACATATTAACGTCCCTACAAAGGATATGCGGGCATTTATTGTCTTAAGCGAAGCGTATTGAGACGCGAACAAGATGCTCTTACCACAACAAAGGCTACATTTGTTCCTGTTGACCACCGCCTAACATACTGTCAGCAACACCACCTAACATACTTCCAGCCATTCCTCCCAGCGGACCTAACATTCCGCCAAGCATTCCACCAAGGCCTGATAAACCTCCACCACCTTGCTGCTGACCGCCACCGCCACCACCCATCATACCGCCCAAGGCTCCTAACCCACCCATTAACAAGGGTAAGAAGCACTGTACGGGTTCGGTACTATTCTGGATTGGTGGGATTGTCTTGAAGTTATCAGTTGCACCGGGAACCTTGACTTGCTCACCTTTTGCAGCTTTCGCTCCTAAGTTATCTGCCTCTGCTTCTAAACTGTGGTCAGCATTGATCGGAGCACCTTTACTTTGATGCGGTACAGCTACTCGTCCGGCTCGTTGTTGTACTACATGGGTGAGTTCGTGTCCTAACAGCGCTTGCCCTGATGCGCTTTCGGGGCTATATTGTCCTGGGGCAAAGTGAACATTGTTGCCTTGGGTAAACGCTAAAGCACCTATTGATTTGGCTTGAGGACTGTCTGTATGGATGTTGACATCGCCAAAACTACTGCCAAAAGAATTTTCCATTTTTGACCTAACTGGTGCAGGCATGGAACTGCGAGAACCAGAGGATGAGCTATGGTTAGCCTGGTTTTGTTTTGAAGGTTGAGCGGTTTGCTCTGACTTCATTTGGCTAATACTGTGACCAAAGCGTTTTGCCTGTTTGAGTTGGGTGTTTAAGTCTGATTTCTGGGTATGAGTATCTGACTTGTTTTGCACGGCAAACCCACGACCTTCAAACTGATTATCTAGGGTTGCTGTATTTGTTGAGGTAGACTTTTTTTGAAGTAGTGTTTGAGTACTCATAGTTTCGCTACTTGGTATAAATGTTTTACTTATACTCTGATTTGAGTTCTTGAAAGCGGAAATTCTTGTAAAATATTTTAGTTTAGTTGGAAAGTAGTTACAACTACAATGAATTATATCTTGATTTATGGTAAACCTTGCTACAAAGTTAGACTTTAGTCTATGTTTCCATGTTGGATTATTTTAATTGCTGTTTTAGTATGGGAAGTATTTTAGTATGTATCGCCGAATTTGCGATCGCGACCAAAAAAAACATAAAAAAATGTCATCACCCTCAACTACTCTAGATTGGGGAATGTCTCAAGTGCGCCCATTTACGATGCAATTAAAAGCGCGATCGTTGCACTTACCAGACTTAAAAACATCCTTAAGTCAGGCAGAACGTTATGGTCATCACCTCGATAAAATTCAGCCTGCTACTATTGCCACTAGTACACCAATACAAATGCTCTCTGCTTCAGAAGAGGAGCAAAATAAGCTAATGTCGGGTGTGGATTTAGGGATAAGTAAATCAACTGGAAATAAAGATGTGGTGGATAGAGTTTTGCATGTCAAAAATCAGTTAACAAAATTGGCTCATAGTCATAATAAAGATATAAATATTAATTCCAAAGAACACTTTGGTTATAAAGTAACTACTAGCCCAACAGAAACATCTACATCAAAAAATAAAGAAAAAGACAAAAATTATGATGAGCATTTAACATCATCGACAAAACATCAGGTTTCGGAAAACAAATCAGCAGAAGATACCTCGCTTTCACAAGATCCAGAAGTAACAAGATTGTTAAATAAGGAGACTAAGAATAATTTACCAGGATCGAGTGTTGCTCCAGGGAAAAAACAAGAGAGCTTTATCGCTGCTCCTTCTATATATAATGAGAAGAAAAATACTAAAGATCCCAAAGCAGGAACTCGCGGTCAATTTTTAGCTAAAAAAGAAGCGATAGATATATTAAGCGATCGCAAGGGATTTGCTGCCACTCAGCTTGCAGTTAAAAAAGTTTCTGGTGGAGATACTGTTAAGTCTGAAAGCAGTACAGCTAAAGATAATCAGGATCAGGTGAAATTGAAAAATGCTGCTGAATTGGTTCGTGACCAAGTAATAAATGAAGATAGAGAAGTAAAGGAACACCTTCGAGGAAATTTTAATTTAGAGCCAGATATTGTTGCAAAAGAAGGTGGAGAAGAGTTGATATTACAGAAAATGTCATGAAAAACCAAGATTATCGGCTTCACAGTCAAAGGAAAAACAACCAAAGTCTTTCATCGGTTTCTTCTAGCACTCCAGTTTCAGGAATATTTGAGTCGCGTCCGTTCATAGTACAGCAGAAACAGCAAGGAAGTTCACAGCAACCTGACTTGAAGGCATCGCTGATGGGGGCAGAACGTTACGGTCATCACCTCGCACGAATTCAGTCTGCTGGTCTTTCCACAACCCTGGAGCAGACTCATGTGGTGCAGCAGAAAGGGAAAGCCGACCTGACAGTTATGTCTGACACAGCAAGAAACGATGGTGTAATCCAGATGGGTAGAAAGAGAAAGAAAGGAGATGAAAGTGATGAGGAGTACGTCCCCCCCTCAGCCAAGCAGCGTCCGAGATGGAACTTTCCTAAGAGCACGCGCAGTTCGGTGTACGAAAAGACGGCGCACAAACGAAAACGCGGGAATAGTAAATATGAGGAGATATACACGTGTAGGCCGTGCCGTAGGCCATTGGCGGGCATAACGAAATCCGGGGAATTTCAGCCAGCTAAGTTTAATTTTAAGAGTAAGAACAAAGGAACGTTAAAATCCCAACAATCGGGAGCATTGGATCACCATCCTGCATGGGCAGGACGACACGATTCATTGGTCAAAGCGAATGCAACTAATGAACAGATAAGAAAGGATCACGATGATCCGGCAAGACTGCGTGCTATGTGCAAGAAATGCAACGAAAGCCACAAATATGAGGGGACTAAAGTCAGTGATTATGAAAGTGACTCCGATGACTTAGGATACATGACACCCGATGACGAACCCCTTAATAAGGGAAATTACAAAGAATTCCGCTACGACAAAGTGTAGCGACTGTGTTAAAAGTCAAGCGGTCACTAAAGTATAATGGTTGATTTAGTGCGATCGCCTGCTATCGGAGATTTCACCAATCACAGTTATGATTGAGCGATCGCACTACAATCTCAACGATCGCTTTGTTTGGTTCGAGTTTGGTTGGTGCTGTACTTTCAGCGCTAACGCACCCTACAATGATATTTTTGACGAAGGAAAACTAATCTACGAGCGATCGCACTGTTAATTTGAAGTTGGTTTAGAATGTAGCTAGGTATAAGAAAACTATGAATTACACAAAAAAATAGTTATTCCAACCGAAACAAAGTTTAGGGAAGCAATCCTTGGCAAAAATAGAATATTTTTCTACTTTATGGTAAGCGTATCATAATGACTAGCCGACTACATAATACTAAAACGAAAAAATCTTCCGATACATGGTCTTTTTCAAATGCAGTATCGCAAGCTGACGCATTTAATTCGCGTCCGTTTGTCATGCAGACTAAAACCACAAACGCAAATAATACACACCAAACTGATTTAAAAACATCTTTGAAGCGAGCAGAAAAGTATGGACACAACCCCAATCAAATACTGTCTGCTGATATTTCATCAAATGCAACACCTATACAGCCAAAGATGGGAATGGAGCAGTCGCAGGTAATTCAAGCTGCATTCAAATTGCCCAAATTGAAATTGCCCTGGAAAAAAAAGAAGACCAACACTCCAGTGGCACAAACCCCATCGGCTCCTGCTCCACCAGATTGGAGTAATCTTGCACAAAATGAATTTAAACCAGGAGATAAGCTCTATGGTATAGCTAGTGCCAGACCACAAGGGGCTGTGAAAAATGCAGCAGCAAATAAAGCTAACGTTATAGATCAGTTAAACAATCAGTTTCTCGGAACTTCATTCATCGGTCCTAATAGTAAACAGTATGGTGAAACCGCAAAAAATAATCCAACAGATCCAGCGGGTAAGCAATGGATGGATATTGCCTCTTACGGAAAGCCGAACAAAATGGTGAAAGAAGCAACAACAGAACAAAAAAATGAAGCAGTAGAATACAAAACATGGTTGGAGAAGCATCCGAAGTATAGTCCAACCACAACAGATGTGAGAGGAGAACCATTATCTAGTCCCTTTAGACAATGGGATAGGACAAAGAAATCAAGTAAAGCAGGGCTAGAATATACAACAAAAGAGAAACAAAACAACGTACACTTTGTGTTAGATGGTCTTAACCAAAAAGCAGTAGTTAATAAATTAGATCATAAAACTATGGGGTCAGAGCAGAAAATAAATCCTAAAACAGGAGATTCGCAACAATCAATAACAGCATCAGAATTAAGGTCTTTGTATAGAAAACAAGGCGATCAAGATATGATGAAGAACACTCAATTTTGGGAGGCTGGACAAAAAGTTGATGCTCCGTGGAAAACTAATCCAGCATTATGGGCTAATTACAAACCTAAATCATGGCAAAAGCGATTCGACCCCACGTTAAACCCTCTTTCATCACCAGAATATGCAAACTTTATAAATTCATGATGGTTGCTTTTTGACTACATCACAGAGGAATAGGATTCAAAGATTCCGCGCTTTGGAGTGTTTGAGAAAGGCGATGTTTGTTTGTACTGATTTCTACTTTGCTTAACCTGAGTTCGGGTTAAGCAGGTTGAGATAAAAGCCACTCTATCTGAAGACTGGGTTTCTTAGGTTGATGGCAATAAGCAATTAATCCGCACAGAACGTTAATCACACTCACCCGTTAACTTTTTTTGCCCAAAATCAAACCCACCCCTTAACCTCAGTATCCGTGAGTGTCTTCTCTAATTTAATATACTCGCTCTTAGCTGCCTGCAATATATAATTCATCGTGATCGCGCTCTCTGCATCTGCGGCTAAAAACGCTGCATTCATGGCAATACTACGAATATTACCTCCTGCTACACTCAATTGTCCCAACTTCTGATAGTCCAATCCTTCTGTGGGTGTCGCTTTGGGAAAAATCCGTCGCCAAATTTCTGCCCGTTGAGTGGAATCTGGAAATGGAAACTGGATAATAAAGCGGATACGACGCAGAAATGCTTGGTCTAATGAACTTTTCAAATTAGTTGTTAACACTGATAACCCGCCGTAACTCTCCATTCTTTGTAAGAGGTAACTCACTTCAACATTAGAATGGCGATCGTTGGAATCCTTGACTTCAGTGCGCTTACCAAACAAAGCATCGGCTTCATCAAAAAGTAAGATCACACCTCCCAACTCTGCTGCATCAAATACCCTACCCAGATTCTTTTCCGTCTCCCCAATATACTTACTAATTACTGCACTTAAATCAATACGGTATAAATCCAATCGCAACTCCTGAGCGAGTACTTCTGCTGCCATTGTCTTACCTGTACCGCTAATACCAGCAAATAATGCACTAATTCCCAATCCTCGCTTGCTTTTACCTCCAAATCCCCACTGATCATATACTTTTGCTCGCTGTTTGACTTGGAGGGCAACATCTCTAATAACTTGTAACTGCGATTTCGGTAATACCAAATCTTCCCAATCAGCAACCGAATCAATCCGTTGTGCTAAATCATCTAATTTCGGACGGGCTTGGGCGCGGCAAGTATCCCAGAGAAGATGGTTGAAATCGCCAGTAACTTCTGACTCCTTTGCTTGCTGCCACTGGACACAGACTTGCGAACAGACAGCTTGAATCACAGGAACACTGAGATTAAATTGAGACACTAAATTACTAACTTGAGCATTCATCGATTCCGATGTTCCATTCAATGCCTGCTCCCAGATAGTATACTGTTCAGGAGTTGTAGGGCGTTTGATATCAAAAACTAGCGCAGGTCTTAAACGCGATCGCCTGCGTTCGGTAGTGGTAATAATTATCGGAGAACGCATCCATTCGCACAAATATGTAATCGTGGATTCTTTATTTGCGTCTACCCCTTCCAAATCATCGCAGTCAATCAACAGCGCGTAATTAGCTAAAAGCACTTCCCGTTCCCAAAGTTGCTTAAACTTGTTGATTTCACTGGGGGTTGTTGGTAAAGCGTGTGCCGCGATTACACACAAATTTAGCTCCAAATAGTGACAAGCAACAGCTGCGATCGGACGTTTGCCAGCAACTTCATTGCCACATAATTGCAATATTGGCAATTTGAGAAAATCATAAATATCTACCCACCAAGCAGCTGTCATTTTTTCCATCAACTGCAAGTGAGATGAAACCAAGTCTTCTGTAACTACTACAGGTTCCACCATTCCCAACAAACGTTGATCTAGATGCTGCACCCCAATTAAATAATGTAATATTCGCTCATCAATCCGTAGAGGACTGCTCATCAACTCACTTCCCGAACCCACTTCGATCAATTGCCATCTGCGTAATGCACCTGCGGGAGTAAAAGCACTCCAATGCAAACCTTCTAGCACTGTCATCGCTAAACCAAAAGTAGGGTAGGTACGCTGTTCATTCCCAGAAGCAGCAGCGCAAAGTATGGAAAAGCTGGCATCTAGTTCCACACCAGCACACAACAGCAGTAAATTACGTTCAAAATTACTTAAATTAAAAGTGACACAGAGTCTATCTAAAGCAGACGTTTCTCTAGGTGTAATCGAGTTATCTATTAGAGAATCGTCTATTAGATTTTTTGCTATAGAACTTTCCTCATGTGTAATATCCTCCTCCAGCAAACTTGGGTCAGCGTGCTTCACCAAAATCTCCCTGAGTTTACCCAAGGCTACCGTCATATACGTATAATTATCAACGTTCTGATGGCTAGTGGTCGTTGCATCCATTGTTAAATATTTTCCTACTAACTTGTAGTCTGTGCCAAATTGTTTAATGGTAAAAAGTATTACCATAAACGTGCGGAACTAAGAAAGAGAAGATTCGATATATTTAGTTTTGGTGCTAACCCTGAGAATCAATCACATAGACTACTAGTACTGCAAAGTTCGTAGTAAGAACTCCAGTCTTCACTCTAGATAATCATAAAAGAAAATACATTCCCAGCATTATCAACTAAAGTCTATGATTATTAATTGGGCGCGATATCAAATACGCCTATTAAAAGTTGTAACCAATTCCTAAGAGTAGCCCAACATCATGGTAATAATTATAAAACTTGTTTCTGATCCAAATTATTAATACATTTGTATTTATTTAGTACAAAAATACCAATTTTTTCCTACTTCATACCTAACAAATCTAGACTTTTGCATTTAAAATTAAAAATTTATTAATCTAGGATTTACTGTTGCTTCCAAGGAATTCTAAAATCAGGAAACCTTTTGAAGATAACCAGGATAAAGATGACTCAAGGTGCAAGAGCAGTTACTTCTGGCAATGTTTTAGAAAAAGCTGTAGAAGGGACTTTACTGGGTCATGGATATGTCCAAGTGGGCTTTGATTTACCAAAAAAACAGCGCCTTGGATGTCTTTTAAGCTCGAATACTATACCAAAACGATATGCAAGGCAGGTTTATATCGGAGCAGGAATTTATGGTAGCTATATATATGTAGACTTTTACATTATTGGCGCTGCATCCGTTTCTTCCGGGCTGATTATTGAGTGTAAATGGCAGCAAACTAGCGGTTCAGTTGATGAAAAACTTCCTTACCTTAACTTGAATATTCAAAATTGCTATCCTGCACAAGCAGTTGTATTAATTGACGGTGGCGGTATGAAACCGCAAGCTGTATCGTGGTTAGATAAACAAGTTCTTCTCAATCGAAATCTTCTCTCGGTTCATAATTTAAGTTCATTCATTGCCTGGTCTAACAATAATCTTTAATAGGAAGTTACTAGTACTTCTGTAATTTTTCCGCGCTTGGTGGCGTTAGAATTAATTGCCCTAGATGCTGATATAATGTGGATATTGAAACTGCTGTACAGGTTGCGAATAAAGTCACAATCTGAATTAGATAGCATGACTTTAACCCCACGTTGAGCTAACTTTTCAAATACATCTTTGAGTTGAACTTGCTGATCTTCAGCAAAGCGATCGCTACTGTAAGCTGTAAAATAGCTAGTTTCACTTACCGGATAGTATGGTGGGTCAAAATAAACAAAATCATCGCTGCTTGTTGCATAATTTAGTACATCAACAAAATCTGCTTGTTTAATTTTAGATGTAGACAATGCTTCTGAGGCCGTTCGCAGTAAAACCTCAGGACAAATATTGGGATTTTCATATCTGCCTAAAGGCACATTGAATTTACCCTGTAAATTAACTCGATAAAGCCCATTAAAACAGGTTTTATTAAGATAAATTAGACGAGCAGCTTTTTCTATATCAGTACCACCAGAGTCGTTTCTGACACTATAGTAATAATCTTTATCATGTCGGGTTTTATGGTCTTTTAATATAGAAATTAATTCTTCAACATGATCTCTAACACAACAATAAGTGTTAATTAATTCGGTATTGATATCAGTTAAAACTGCTGCGGTTGGTTGGAGATAGAAAAAAACAGCAGCACCACCTAAGAATGGCTCATAGTAATTTTTATAACTCTTGGGAAAATAAGGAATATATTGCTGTATCAACCTACTTTTACCCCCTGCCCACTTTAAAAATGGACGCGGGCTAGTTTCCTTGGGTATTTGAATTACCATTTACTTCCGATTTAACTGAAAATAATCGTGACTAAATAAAGCCAATATAACCGACGAAGCATATTTTATATTAACTAGCTAATTTTCCAGCCGCATAGATTACAATTGAGTAGATAAAGCATATCAAAACAAACGTAAGTATATAACAAGGCAGTTGACATTCAGATGTTTGACGGATTTTGGGATAACGTCTTTCGCTACCCCCGGTACTTAATTAGTATCGTCTTAGGATTGTTTCTAAACACCTTTGCGCCGTTAGTGCCATTGTTGAAGCGCCCAGTTACCTTAATCGCTATCTTGGGTTTGTTTGTGAGCAGCCTAGTCTTCCTTACTCTCACCCTCCGTGCAATGCTGGGCTTGAGTACAATTTAGACTAGTGCTATATCGGGGCTATGCCCCACAGACTGTTGTTCTTGGCGTTTCTCCCGCTAAGTACTGTCTACCCAACTTGCATTTATTTTTGTTGTACAACCTCTGTGAGGAGGCGAAATTTTTATGGCTACAAATCGCCGGGTTTCCCGCGTTGCTGAATTGATCAAACGGGAAGTTAGCCAAATGCTGCTAAACGGCATCAAGGATGACCGTGTGGGTACAGGAATGGTAAGTGTTACTGATGTTGATGTTTCTGGCGATCTCCAACACGCCAAAATCTACGTCAGTATCTATGGTACAGATGAAGCTAAAGCAGAAACAATGGCAGGCTTAAAGTCGGCCACAGGTTACGTCCGTAGCGAACTTGGGGCGCGGGTACGGCTACGTCGTACACCAGAGGTGCTGTTTCTCGAAGATCGCTCTATAGAACGCGGTAACAAGGTACTGGCACTCCTAAACCAACTTAACCATGAGCGTCCGCCAGAAAATCTAGTATCAGTAGAAGACAGCACAAATGATGATGATTTATCTAATGAATAAGTAACTTAAATAACAATGTAACTTCAGAACAATTAAT
The DNA here is from genome assembly GCF_034932245.1 of Nostoc sp. UHCC 0251. Taxonomy (NCBI): domain Bacteria; kingdom Bacillati; phylum Cyanobacteriota; class Cyanophyceae; order Nostocales; family Nostocaceae; genus Nostoc; species Nostoc sp. UHCC 0251. The sequence goes on along the minus strand of NZ_JAYGHD010000327.1, from coordinate 20,567 downwards.
CTCAGCAAATCCGCCAAACAGTTTACAGACGTGACTAGCTCGCGTCTGTTTTAATGTAACCATAGCCTAGTTCAGGGATCGGTAGTTGCATTTACACGCTTTCTATTTGTCTTAGTTAATGCTAGGAAGCAAGGGTCGAATCCCCGATTTGCTCCTCCTGGCTCCTTCAGATTACAAATTAGTCAGCTCATTTATTTAAGTTGCATAAAACCAGGGCGCGAGCCGCTTACTACGAGCGAATCAGTCTGGAAAAACGAATGACGATTAGCTTATTACTCCACCCTTCTTACAGATGTTAATCAAAAGAGAACTGTGTGATACTAGTGCTGAAAAGAACCAAATAATTACGGTTTTACTTAAAAAATAATTAACAGATGCTATGTAAAAGCCTTCTTTGTGTACTTTACCCGTTATGTTTTGCTACAGTTTATACCCTAGTATCTGACAAATATTCTTATGTTGTTTACCCTTAGATAAATACCAGCAGTTCTAGATCCGGCTTTCAGATGACTATTTGATATCTAAGTGATGCCTGCGGCGGGCTACGCCTACGCAAATGTGAATTCTTCCCACCCACTCAATCTTGCCTAAAGACAGTAATGGCAAGACTTTCAGACTTGTGAAATAAAAATAATACAGCTACCTAGCAGGTTAGGTTAACTACTCGGAATTTTTTTTGTAAAGCGGATTTTCGCTATATGTCAGGATTCGTTGACTTTCTTAACATTTCTTGAGATAATTTCAGGATATGTAGCGTCAAAATAAAAACAGTTCCGTATAGCAAACTACAAAATCCTAGCCACAAGTCTAAATTCTGTCATGTTTGTTCCTAATTATTAACGGGAACACTATCGTAAGTGTTAATTTGTGAGTAAAAACCATGAGTGTGAATACGGTGCCTTCTATCAATTACTACTCTCTAGATGTGATTCAAGACGAAGCACGTCGACTGGTGCAAAAGGGAATGATTAGCAGACAACAGCCAATATATACCCTCTGCCAATACATTCCAGCGAGAGAGTGGGTTTGCGTTGAATGTGAATTAGAGAAATGTGACTTTTTGTTACGCGATCGCATTGGCGACCTCATCGGTCGTGAACAGTGGGACAACGACTAAATCTTTGATTTAGGGTTTGGGATTGGGGGTTCATTTTCGATGTGTGGATGTCACAATCAACGATCCTACGCCCAATCTGGGGGATAATCTCTGGTTTTTGATGAGCATTGCCCCATATAGAATCTTGCGTTTTTCATTAATCTAGAAGCATTTGAGCCTGAATTTATACAACTTTTCAAGTTACATGAGGCATTAGAACCATTTGTTCTGTATATCTGGTGCTACAGCTTGAGTTTAGTATGTAGATTCTGTGACGTTCCTACATTTCTTCGATAGGTAAGTGTAGGAACTTCACTATTGGCTCTCAATTGCATTGCTTCCCCGAAGTAAGCGATAGTCTACTTGCTGTTCAAAGCCTAAACCCGTCTTGAAAAGTTTGCTAAGTTCGGCTAACCTACACCAGCTGCGACAATGGGGAGAACCTCCGCAAGCAACTGGCTAAATTTTCGCAAAATCCAAAATTTTTATAGTATTTTTTCTTAAAAAATCTTGAAAAGCTTAGAAAAATCACGTGAGCTATTATCCTACTTGCTCTAAATACTGATTTATGTCTTCAATAATTCGGGTAAGTTCAGCTTCAGTAGTCAAGCGGATGTTAACGTTGCGGACAGTTAGCAAAACTTTGGCTGCGAAGGGCGTTGGCCAGATATTAGGATTGCAGAAAATTTCTAAAAATACTTCACCCGTATAACGATATTCCAGGGGAGGCTGGGGAGTGACTTTACCGCCGCCAGGAGTGGGTTTAGCGGCGACAGCTTTCAGGCGCTCCATCAGTTGATCCGTCGCTGTCTTTAATTCTCGTGCTGCTTGGGGTGAAAAACTGAAAGAGACAGAACCTTCAATTAGGTTCAATGTTAGAGGAGTTGAAGACATATGTTTTTTATTAAAACTTCTTGATAAGTACTAATATTACCGGAAGAAGAGACGAAGCCGCCGAGATCGACGGCGGCGAAGCCAACTTTTTCGAGGATGCGCCTCAGGTTTGCATTGGCGCTGGCATCCTCGTCAGACAAATTTGCATGATCGGACTTTTGTTAATTTTTCTGGGGCTGCTGAATTAGGCTGTGAAACCACCATCAATCTTCAGGCTCGCACCGGTGACAAAACCCGCTTCCGCACTGGCGAGATAGGAAACCATGCCGGCGACTTCTTCGCTTCGGCCGTAACGCTGGAGGGCAGTCATGCTTTTCATGCTGTCGGCAAAGGTACCGTCCGCTGGGTTCATGTCGGTGTCTACTGGGCCAGGTTGGATGTTGTTCACCGTGATGCCACGAGGGCCAAGATCGCGGGCAAGACCACGTGTGAAACTAGCGGATGTCAAGGCGACCAAAGACTTTCACCGTCTCGGCAACAGCGTTTTTCACCGCTTCGACATTGGCACTGTCAGCGCGAAGAGCCTTGGCTTGTCCACCTGCCGCTTCAATGGCAACCACTACCTCGTCGGCTTTTTGCGGTGAGCTAGTGTAGGTGAGGGCGACATTTGCACCATCGTCCGCGAGACGTTTGGCGATCGCCGCTCCCAGACCGCGTGAGCCGCCTGTTACCAATGCCACCTTACCTGTAAGTTTTTTGGTACTCATAGTATTCCTGATTCAAACTTGCCGTCTGAGGGAAATTGACCTTTGGAATTATATGGCTCAAGTTCTTACTCAAACTTGTAAGAGTATCAAATGTTCACTCATCCCTCTGGCTTGTTAATTTATTTTTAGTGAGGGGAATGTAAAAACTGACCTCTAGGTTTACTCATTACAAGGTAGTAAATAACACCCATTAAGTTTGTCATTTATCCTCAGCAAGTAGAGATTACTGATGGTCGTCATCATCTCTTTGAATACAATTAGGTCTGGATTAAGTGGATGTATGAATAACAAAATTAATTAAAATATTTCTGTAATTAATGCTAAACATCTGCTGTTATCTGTAAAGACATTACTAATACCTATAAAGCTTGTAGCTGCTGTTAGTTATAAATAATCTCAACAAAATGGTACAAAACATAGGGACTATAGAGAGACTTAATTCTTACTGCGTAAGACTTTGATACAGTTTATTTGTGTTTATTTGTATTTTGAGTTCTACATTAGAAGACATAGAACTTGATGTGATAAATTATCTATGATTTACGATAACCGTGCCGAAGTGCGAAAGGTTTTAATTATTACCCTACTGCTCAACCTGTTTGTAATGGGATTGAAAGCACTTGTGGGTTACTGGACAGGTTCGTTGAGTTTGCTAGCTGATGCCTTGCATAGTGTGACAGATAGCGCCAATAACGTTTTAGGATTAATTGCAAGTAAATTTTCTTCTCCACAACCCGATCGCGAGCATCCCTACGGACACAGCAAATTTGAAGCTGTGGGGGCATTAGGAATTGCTTCATTTTTAGGAATAGCCTGTTTTGAAATTCTGCAAGGGGCAATCGAGCGAATTCTCAAAGGTAGTGAACCTGTGAAAATATCACCACCTGAGCTGTGGTTATTACTAATTGTGCTGGGCGTGAATATTTTTGTGGCCTTTTACGAACGTAGTGTGGGTAGGCGGGTAGGTAGCTCAATTCTTATAGCTGATGCTACACATACGATGAGCGATATTTGGGTAACAATCTCTGTAATTGGTGGTTTGATAGGAGTTTGGCTCGGTTACCAATGGATGGATCTGGTGTTAGCTTTTCCTGTCGCCTTGTTAGTATTTTGGAGTGGTTGGTCAGTTTTAAAAGAGAATTTGCCTTGGCTTGTGGATCAAATGGCGATCGCACCAGAAGTAATTCATGCGATCGCTACTTCTGTTCCAGGTGTAATTAACTGTCATGCGATCGCTTCTCGCGGTGTTCTTGGTCGGCAAGTCTTCATTGAAATGCATTTAATAGTAGATGCACCAGACGTAGAAACCGCCCATCAAATCACCGAAGAAGTAGAAAGTCGATTAGAACAACGGTTCCGTCCAGTGAGGATTTTAATTCACGTCGAGCCACCAGCATATAAATCTGAGCAAATTAGCTTTGAAACTGAAGCGAAATAATCTAAGCAATTTAAAACCACGCCCTGTATTCAGATGTAAAGCAGCGCATTTTAAAGACCCACAAATAACTGCATCTTTGCGTTAACTCTTATAAGAATCAAGCAAGTTAGCAACGATCGCAACTAGTTCTCCTGGATCAACCGGTTTAGCCACATGAGTCTGAAAGCCTGCTTCCAAGGCACGGCTACGATACTCGCTATCGCCATATGCAGTTAAGGCGATCGCGGGGAGCTTTCCCCAAATATCAGGCTTTAATGCCCGAATCTTGCGGATAAGGGTGTACCCATCTTCACCAGGCATAGCAATATCACAAATCAATACATCTGGTTGCAATTCAGGTAGTACTTTCAATGCTACCGCTGCTGATGCAACTGCCATAACGGTTGCTCCATCAGCTTCTAAGACAGTAGTAATGTAAAAGCGGCTATCGTCATCATCATCAACTACAAGGATGTTTAAGCCAGCAAGGGGGAGAGGAGGTTCCATAACATCTCCATTAATGTTTATCAAATCAAAGTTATTTATAATGAGCTGCTGGTTTTTTCTCAATGACCACACCATTGGTAATTTTACTGCGATCGCGCCTATTTTCCTAGACAATAATTCCATTTGTCCAGCCACTATCCAATCGATGCTTAATTGTTCGCTGGCATTTTTAATTAGGGACTGGATAAAATTATGTTAGTGTTTAAATTTATTGATATTTAAAAAATAAATTTTGCGAATATTTGCAGTTGAAAATTATTTTGCTAATGGAAAAGCTTATTCAAAAAATAGACAATGCCAAAACTGAAAAAGAGTCAGGTCGGCATTGCCATTTTGAAATATGTGAATCTCAACTACTGCAAAGAATCTGAATTATCGGAAAGAGTAATGAGCTTTTATTTAAGTCAACTCAAAACTTGATTACTCCCATTCAATGGTTCCAGGCGGCTTAGAGGTAATGTCATAAACCACGCGATTCACTCCTTTCACCTCATTCACAATCCGCGTGGAAATCACTTCTAGTACATCGTAAGGCACTCTCGCCCAATCAGCAGTCATGCCATCTTCACTGGTAACAATCCGCAAAACAATCGGGTAAGCGTAAGTGCGTTGATCCCCCATAACGCCAACACTACGAATTGGCAGCAATACAGCAAATGCTTGCCAAAAATCATGATACATGCCGCGTTGGTTAATTTCTTGCCGCACAATCAAATCGGCATCGCGCAAAATGTTTAACCGCTCAGATGTGACTTCCCCCAGGATGCGAATTGCTAAACCAGGCCCGGGAAAAGGTTGCCGTTGGACAATTTCTTCTGGCAAACCAATGGAACGCCCAAGTTTGCGGACTTCATCTTTAAATAGTTTCCGCAGTGGTTCCACCAATTTAAATCTTAGGTCTTTGGGTAAACCGCCAACATTGTGATGACTCTTAATTTTCACCGCTACCCGCTCACCAGTTTGGGGATCAACGTTGGTGTCAGCGGATTCGATGACATCTGGATAAAGAGTCCCTTGAGCTAGATAATCAAAGTGACCAAGGCGTTTGGATGTTTCCTCAAATACACTGATAAATTCGTGTCCGATGCGGCGGCGTTTTTCTTCGGGATCTGTGATATCAGCAACTTTAGCTAAAAAGCGATCGCGAGCATTTACATACTCTACAGGAATGTGAAACTGCTCTTGGAACAGCTTTACTAATCGCTCTGGTTCATACTTTCGCATGAAGCCTTGATCGATAAACACACAAGTTAATTGATCACCAATGGCTTTATACAACAAGAAAGCCAGGGTAGAAGAATCCACCCCACCAGACAGCGCTAACAGCACCCGTTTTTCACCAACTCTGGCGCGAATTTCTCGAATTGCCTCTTCAACAAAAGCCGCTGTTGTCCAAGTGGGTTCGCAATCGCAGATGTGGTAGACAAAATTACGGATTAATGCTATTCCACCAATAGAATGCACCACCTCTGGATGGAACTGAACGCCATAAAGTTTCTTTTCGTGGTCAGCGATCGCAGCACAGGGAGTATTTTCTGTATGTGCCAGCAATTCAAACCCTGATGGCATCTGGATAACTGAGTCTCCGTGACTCATCCACATCGTAGTGCCATCTTCGACGTTAGTGAGCAAATCTGTGGGATCATCAATATATAATGAGGCTTTGCCATACTCACCTCGGTCAGCCTTTGCCACTTCGCCACCGAGTTGGTTTACCATTAACTGCATCCCATAGCAAACACCCAAGACGGGTATTCCCAAATTCCAGATTTCTGGGTCACAATGGGGAGCGTTATCACCATAAACCGAACTCGGCCCACCAGAGAGAATGATTCCCTTAGGATTGAGTTGGCGCAAATGTTCAGAAGTAGTACGATAAGACAAAACTTCAGAGTATACTTGAGTCTCGCGGATGCGACGCGCAATCAACTCAGAATATTGAGAGCCGAAGTCCAAAATTACAATCAATTGCCGATCAAGCCGCCCAAAATTTTCTAATGTTTGGGGCGCTTGTTCTGTTGGTATCACCGCTGTATTCATGACGGGAGTGTTATGTCTGTTAAGGATAGATGCTTTGTGGTCTATGGTGATGCTATTATTCAGCCTGGGTAGGCTGATAATGGTATAGAGAGCCTTTACAAACGCAAGGTTATGTGCGTTTGTCTAGTCCGGGAGTCGGAGATGGTATTAAAACGATAAACTTACCCTAGAGTGGTTACTTAGAAAATTATTTATTTGAATTGTTTACGATTATTCATAATAAATTAACATAATTTTCCCATTAACAGAGCACCAGTTTTACTCTTCACGATAATTTTGCGATCGCGATCAAAGAGGATAGAGCCACAAATTGTTACTCCTGTGCCCTTTTCGCTATGGCTTTGGATGTATTCTTTAGAACGGACATCGATGGCTTCGGCGATCGCACTGTAAACTTGATTTACCCAATCACTACCAGTTGCAGCGTCGAGCGATTTTAGATATGTTAGTGCGGCTTCGGCGGTTGCACTGTTAAACACAGCTTGGATATCTGATGATTTTAAACCTGCGATCGCACAATGCGCTGACAAAATTTCTCGCCGTCCATCAGCCAAGTAGTGATGGGTGTGAAAAATCCCTCCGGCTAGTTTCATCAGCTTACCGTGATAGCCAAATAATAAAATTTCTTTCACGCCCAGCACATCAGCTTCTACTAACATTGGGCCAAGCCAGTTAGCAGTTTTGACCAATTGTTCAGGATTAATCCCTAGTTTACGCGCCAAATCTAGGCCATTCTCCCCGATACAGAATACTAAACTTTCAAAACGACTGGCTTTATTTTGTAATTCCTCCCGAAAAACTGCAAGCTGATCTGGTGTACTTAAGGGTTGAGAAATGCCAGTTGTACCTAAAAGGGAAAGTCCTTCAACCACACCAAAAGCAGAATTGGAAGTTCTAACAGCTAGCGATCGCCCTTCGGGTAAAATAATCGTCACCGTGATTTTTTCACCTGGCGCTAGCATCCGTTGCAAGTTTTCTTTTAAGAGCCTTTGAGCATAAGCATAAATAGCAGGCTTGTCATCAGCATTCATCTGTCTGCCAATTCCTTCCCCACCTTTAATAATTACAGTCTCACCCTCTTCTCTCCATTCCACCAGCGCCCAAATCGGTGTATCTTTAGTCAAATCGAGATTATCACCAGGATCGCTGCGGGTGATTGCTAAAGCTGTATTTTCAGATAGTCCTGCTACCTGTTCAATTGGGATTTCGGCGATTTGAGCAGGTTCAATCAAATCTACTGAGGCTATGCTTAGGGGTTTGCGATCGTGTAACCAATGTAAAGCTGCAACAGCAGCAGCGCACGCAAATACCGGGAGTGTGTATCCAGAACGGGACATTTTGTAAATTCAAAAGTCAAAGGAATTCTTCAAAATTTTACACTTACAGGGATCTTGCTACGTGCAGCGTCTTGTAGAGAAAACAGTTTCAGACAGCAATTTAGACCAATCTGTAGCTTGCTTCTTTCAGGGTAACATTCCTGGTCAGGGGTTAAATTCAGCACCAGCAACTTTCATCCGTCGGCTGCACTGGGGTTGTTAAGCTGTGTCACCGTCTGTAACTTGTGGCATTGACTCAATTAGTGCCCTTAGCACCTTATTGACCGATTCTGGTGTTGTAAAAACTTGAGCTACATCTTCATCTAGAACCACAACTTTTAGCAGTTGCTTTTTTCTACTTTGAGCAGCAAAGCGGTTGGGCTTCGCCTTTTTATAATCAAAGTGGTACTCAGCTAGAAGCTCGTCATCTGAATTGTGTGACTCCTCAAAAGGCGTTTTGTTCATAATCTTCACGCTCCCTTGGAGTGGCTAAACGGGCACTGATAATGCGAATGGCATTAGAACGTTCGGTGAAAGAAATTAATAGCAAGCGATTGTTTTGGGAGTGCCCAACAATAATCTCTCGCCTCTCACCCACTGAATGAGCTTCATCATCAAAAATAACTGCCAGTACATTATCAAAGACGGTCTTAGCTTCTTCAAAGCTGACACCATGCTTTGTTAGATTGGCTGTTGCTTTTGACTCATCCCACTCAAAGTCCATGTCTAAATCATATCTGAGGTTCCAAATCCGCGTTGACTATTCCGGCGATCATACGGCTTTTTTCGTGCGTCCGCCGAATCGACGAACATGGCGAGAACCAATGCGGACAATCCAGATTTGAGCCTCTGGGTAACGGGCTTCGAGGCGATCGCAGGCTGCGATTTCACTTGCATCGACTTCAAAAGCTCCGGTTTCGATGTCTATCGCCACAATCTTACCATGATTATCTGCTTCAACCTGTGAGCGCACCTGAGTTCATAAATCTCATCGCCACGTCGAGCGAATTCTTCTTTGCTGTAGCGGGGTTGGTGAACTGTCATAGAAATAGCCTCGTGTTCACGCCTCTAATTTTTCTATTTTAGAACTACAATTTAGACCTTATCTTTAATGAGATAGGTCGTATAACTGTTCGACTTGCGCCTACCAAGCTATCCGACCTGGTTTTATTTTCGGACAAAGTTATCTCTGTCGCCGGAACAGGTCTGGACTCTTCTGGCTACGCCCGAACAATTCCCATTGTCCAGTTCTGACAGTAGAAGAGTGCTGGAAAAACCAAACACACAACCCGAAAACCGATATTGTTGTTGCGGTAGGCGAGAGAGTTATAGTTGCGGTTGGCAGCGCGACAGTTCGCCGGATTATTGTTCCAGGAACCGCCCCGTTTACCGATGCCTGTCCCAATAAACTATTGTAGGAGTTAGTTACCCTTGGGATGAATCGCGCAATATTTATTGATGGCGAATGGAAGAAATATAAAAAATTTTGAACGCGCTTCGCGTGAAAGAAGTGTAAAGAAATAAAGAGTAGAGGGCAAAAGAGCAAGAGAGTAAAGGGCTAAAAGAGTCCTGGAAAAACCGAACACACAACCCGAAAACCCATATTGTAGTCGCGGTAGGCGGGAGAGCTATAGCCGCGGTTGGCAGCGCGACAGAACGCCGGATTATCGTAACAGGAACCGCCCCGCAATATCCGTTTTTCACTATTTCCATTCACTATCCAAGCTGTGCCATCAGTGGGCGCACTTACATAGTTGTCATGCCAGTGATCGGCACACCACTCGTAAACATTGCCGTGCATATCGTACAAACCGAAACTATTGGGCAAGTAGTTACCCACAGAAGTCGTTTCTCCACCAAACATAGTGAGTAAAGCCATGCCAAAATTAGCTTTACACCGAGCTAGCTTTGGTGTCAGAGTCTCTCCAAAATAAAATTCAGTCGTTGTTCCGGCTCGGCAGGCATATTCCCATTCGGCTTCGCTCGGCAAGCGGTATGGACGCCCTGTCACGCCAGACAAGCGCCGACAAAATTCCACAGCCTCATCCCAAGAAACGTGTTCCACGGGGCGGCTATCTCCCTTGAAATTTGAAGGTTCGGCATTGAGTGCGATCTCCATTTGGGGCAGAGCCGCAACCCTCCGCCATTGTGCCTGAGTAACAGGATATTTCCCCATCGAAAAAGCTGGCACATTAACAGCATGTCGAGGCTTTTCGTTATCGTTTCCCTGACCCTCCGGTGAACCCATCTGGAAGGTTCCCGATGGAATCTTAATCATCTCTAGCAATACCCCATTACCCAAGTCTTCAGAGAAAAACTCTGCTGCCTTCCTAGTGCGGCTTTTTTCTTCTCCTTGTTTGTCAACAGTAATGACATCAAATTCAAAACGCCGCAATTTATTACCTGCACTGTTTTGAGGGTTGGAGGTTTGACTAGTTCCTGCTTGTTCTTGAGCTTTATGTTTTGCTTCTGCCTGCTTACGTTGCTGCTCCAGTTCTATTTGTCGTTGCCGCTTTGCTTCAGCTTGCTGCTTCAGTTTTTCCTGATACCTTGCCTCTGCTGGTTCACGAATCGATCGCTCAATTTGGGCACAATCTTCATTCTTAAGTCCCAATTGCTGCTGAAAGTTTTTCAACCCCTCTACAACAGGCTGACTGAGTGGATATTCTACTTCAACGACTCTGGAAAATTCCTGCCTATAACGCTGTAACTTAGCTTCGTACTCCTCTTGCTGCCGACGCTGCTCTAGCGACTGTAGTTGCTCGACTTCAAGCTGTTTTCTTTTAGCTTGATAATCTAACTCAGCTTGGTCAAGAATTGGCTTGGAAATTCGATCGACATCTTCAGGCTTTAGCCCCAAATCTCTCTGACGATTTTCCAGATCCTTCTCAATCTCTTCGCTGAAAGGATAATAACCCTTCTCAATTAACTTGTTGAGTGTTTGCTTATATTTATTCAGGTTTTCCAGAACTCTGCTGTAAGGCTCATACGCACGAGTTTCGATTTCCTTTGCCTCTTCTGGCGTTAAACCCAGCGATTCTCGAAGTTCGTCTAACGTGTCTCGTTCCACAATCGAAATCACGCCGTCAGAAAGAACCTCTTCAACCTTTTGCAGATATTGTGCCTGAATTACCTTTTTCTGCTCTGCTTGCTGCTTGCGGTAGTCTAATATTTGCTGGGCTACTGTTTCGATGCCTTCTACCACGCTAACAAAGGCCTCATCCTGGTTTACCCAGGTCGTTACGGCTCTGGCATCTTTAGGAAACGCTTGTAGCTTGGCAAAAGGTGCGTCAGACCAGCGAAAAGGGCGCAGAATGACTGGAACGACATACGCTTGTTTTGACTCATGGCGCTGTAACGCCATTGGAATTTCAACGTCACGGCAGTATTTGGAGGCAATAAAGTCTGGACTGATGAGTAATAGAATAATATCAGCAGACTCAAGCTCAGTCTTAATCTTGTCATCCCACTCCGTTCCGGCTGTAAGTTGGCGATCATGCCAGCTAAAGATAATGCCTTGCCATTGCAGGTTACTCAAATGAGTTGCAAGACTATCTCGCAAGTGTTCGTCTTTGTGGGAGTAGGAAATAAAAACTCTAACTGCGTCCTCTGCCATGTGACCCCAAGAAGTTGTTGAGAAGAATAAAGTACCTATATTTATTCTCCAACGGCGTAACTGCCTAATTCGGCATGAGATTCCGAAAAATAATGCTCTCAGTGCGTGCGATCAAGGTTATACGGTATTTTCAACCTACGCCAACACCAAAATACTTTCCACTTCGCTACCTCCAAACTCGCTAATTACACCAATTCACAGGGATACCACAAATAACTTCTTGTTGTCCGCCTATGCTATTTAAGTTAAAAGTTGAAAGGGCAATAGGCAAATATGGTTTTCCAGTACAGTAATGCATTTGTCACCATAGCATCGGTTAATTGTGATAATTTAGTGAATTTCTATGCCAAATTGCTGGAGCAAAAGCCAGTTATTGTAATTCCGAATGTCTATGCTGAGTTTAATTTGCTTAGTATGCGTTTAGGTATTTTTAAACCAAAGAATACAAACGAATCGGAATTTGAAGGGAACGCCAAAAGTAAGATAAGTTTGTGTTTAGAGGTGAGTAACTTAGAAGATGCGATCGCTCATCTCACAACTTTGGGCTATCCCCCACCAGGTGACATTTCCATTGCTTCCCACGGCAGAGAAATTTATGCTTATGACCCTGATGGCAATCGTCTGATTCTACATCAAGCCACAGTGGATGATAATTGATAAGTAATAAGAATTTATTTGGTAATTAATTATGGCTATAACTCAAAACTATAGATTAAACCTAATTCAATGGTATCCAGGCCACATTGCTAAAGCTGAAAGGAAGCTAAAAGAACAGCTGAAGCGCGTAGATGTGGTGTTTGAGGTACGAGACGCCCGGATTCCCTTAGCAACTCACCATCCTCAAATAGGTGAGTGGGTGGAGGGTAAGAAGCGGGTGTTGATACTTAACCGAGTAGATATGATTACGCCACAAATGCGATCGCTATGGATAGATTGGTTTAAACGTCAAGGGGAAGTCCCTTATTTTACCAACGCTCAACATGGTAAAGGTATAGCAGAAGTGGCGCGGGCAGCGCAAGCCGCCGGGGTAGAACTCAATCAAAGAAGAAGCGATCGCGGCATGTTACCTCGTCCGGTGCGGGCTGTGGTGATTGGTTTTCCTAATGTCGGTAAATCAGCTTTAATTAACCGCCTGTTGGGAAAGCGAGTCGTGGAAAGTGCAGCTCGTCCTGGCGTAACTCGCCAACTACGCTGGGTGCGAATTTCCGAACATTTGGAATTGCTAGATGCTCCTGGTGTCATCCCTTTAAGATTAGAAGATCAAGACGCAGCATTGAAATTAGCCATTTGTGATGATATCGGTGAAGCATCTTATGATAACCAACTAGTAGCAGCAGCCCTAGTGGATTTACTCAACTATTTGGATGCTGTAGCAGGAGATTTATTACCCAAGAAACCATTACAGTCTCGTTACCAACTCGATTCGACACCAGACACCGGAGATACCTATTTACACGCCTTAGCGGAGCATCGTTACAAAGGTGATATAGAGCGAGCTGCAAGGCAACTTTTAACAGACTTTCGTAAGGGTTTATTGGGTGAACTGAGTTTGGAATTACCGCCTAATTAGATATAAGCAGGCAAGAGGCAACAGGCAATAGGCAATAGGGCAGCTGTTACACAACCATCGCTCTTGACGGGGCTTCTGACCCAATAAAGGGTTGAGGGAACGAACAAGCAACAAGATCAGCAGGTGGAAGTAATAGGTCAAAACGCCACCTGTTCCTGTGTATAATGGCTACTGTGTAATAATACGGTACAATATTGCGATCGCTCGGTATTGGGCAAAGATAATCCAATGAAGCATTAGGCGATCGCGCTTCACATCTGCCACAAGTTGAAAATTTGGTGGCTCCCCTTCACAAAGGATTCCAACCCCCTCTAAACTAAATCTACAGCAAAATGACCTGATTCAATGTAATATACGTCACATACAGTTGTCGGAATGCAGTTAACAGTGTCATAAAGAAAAGGTGAAGGTTAACCTGTAGGGTATAACTTACCTTAGAGTTGCTTGCACCTCTAGCTTCGATGGATCTATCACACTCATGACTGAACTCACGCTATGCCTACAAGAGGGAGATACCAAGACAACGATCACAGTTGATCAAGATATATTCACAATTGGTCGTTTACCGGAATGTAACCTGTACTTACCTTTTGCTGGAGTATCTCGCAACCATGCCCGGCTTGTGAAAACGGCTGATGGTGCGTGGACTATTGAGGATCTGGGCAGCAAAAACGGGACGCAAGTAAATAAATATCTTGTTAACTTTCCCCAAGAGTTGCATCACGGCGATATCATCTGGCTGGGCAATGTCAGCCTGGTAGTGCTGCTCACAAGCCCTGTTTCCCAATCGACACCTGAGTATCCCGGAAGTTCGGAAAATAATGAGCAAAGAACGATCCTTCACAATGTCGAACAATTACAACAGCAATGGATCGCAGCTGATAGCAAGGATGGCAACATCAGCAATAAGGATAAAACCATTGCCCGTCTCAAAGACTTAGTGGATATAGCTAAAAATCTCTGTGCGGCAGCGTCCATAGAAGAGATTTTTTCTCAGGTGCAGCAAGTGGTTTTTCGTTACCTTGATAGTATTGATCGCTTGGCATTATTAATTGATGTTAATGGTTGCGGTCAATTAGAACTAGTGAATGCTGCCACTAGAAATGTTTCCCAACAAAAATATCTCCCTTCTGATGGTAGTTGGATTAGTCGTAGTATCTGTCAAAAAGTATTTGACGAAAAAGTTGTCATTCAAACCGCCGACACCCATCAGGATGAACGGTTTGCTAGTGAACAGAGTATTTTGGTCAAAGGCATTCGCAGCGCGATGGCAGTGCCTTTATGGGATGAAAATAAAGTTGTGGGCGTCCTGTATGCCGATGCCAATCTTTCTTCTTACCATTGGGCAAATGAAGGTGAGGAAGAACTCAGCTTTTTTTCAGCTTTAGCAAACCTTGTAGCTTCTAGCGTGCAGCGTTGGCTACTGGTAGAGAAACTCAAAACTGAAGAGATGATTCGTCACCGACTAGAACGCTATCATTCTCCAGCAGTTGTGCAGCAGTTGATATCTGTAGGCGGATTACCGGGTGGCCGTTTAGCTCCCACCGAGAGCGAAATCAGTATTTTGTTTGCAGATTTAGTTGGCTTTACGGCAATTTCTGAACGGTTAACGCCAACTGCGATCGCTCAATTATTAAATAATTTATTTGAAGAAATGCTAAAAGAAGTGTTTGGTTGCGGCGGCACTTTAGATAAATATATTGGCGATTGTATTATGGCATTTTTTGGCGCTCCAGAACCGCAACCAGATCATGCCGATCGCGCTGTTGCAGCTGCGAAGGGAATGCTCACTCGTCTCGAACATCTTAATGCCAATGGTTTTTGGCACGAACCCCTGCAATTACGCATTGCGATTAATAGCGGTAAGGCTGTTGTGGGAGATGTTGGTAGTTCCCAAAGGGTAGATTATACGGCATTAGGCGCGACGATTAATCTTGCGGCTCGGATGGAAGCAGTTTGTCCGCCTAGTGAATGCGTGATTAGTCAAGCCACCCATAAAATGCTTTCACAACCCTCTGACTTCCAAGAAATGGGAGATTATCGTTTCAAAGGTATTGAGCGATTAGTTAAGGTTTATCAGACAAAATTGCAGTCAGTACCAACAATTATTGCTCCAATCATGAATCTTTAGGGATTGGGCATTGGGCATTGGGGATTGGGCATTGGGCAGGGGGAGAATAACTAATGACAAATTTATCAAGATAAATACATAGCTAAGATGTATATTTTGTTTCAAAAATAATTGCAAAACTGTAATATCTAGCAACTACTTCTGGGTTAAAAGACTAGAATTTGGGTAGTAGCTTCCAAAATTGATCTGTGTAACACTAGGAAGCCAACAGTCAAGCTATTTTTTAACGGGAGGTTAGGTAATGGCGATCGCCACCATTAATCCCGCCACTGGGGAAACGCTCAAAACCTTTGAGCCACTCAACGATGCAGAAATTGCCGCTAAACTCGATTTAGCTAATCAGACTTTTGAAAAGTATCGTCAGACTAGTTTTTCTGAGCGATCGCAGTGGCTGCAAAAAGCTGCTGATATTTTAGAGCAAGACAAAGCAGAATTTGCGAAGTTGATGACTCTGGAAATGGGTAAGCCATTTAAAGCTGCGATCGCGGAAGTCGAAAAATGCGCCGCCGTCTGTCGCTACTATGCTGAACATGCCCCGGCTTTCTTGGCTGATGTCAGTGTAAAAACTGATGCTAGCCAGAGTTTTGTACGTTATCAACCAATGGGTGCAATTCTCGCGGTGATGCCGTGGAATTTCCCCTTCTGGCAAGTATTCCGTTTTGCCGCACCAGCCCTCATGGCGGGAAATGTCGGCTTACTCAAACACGCTTCCAACGTGCCGCAGTGCGCCTTGGCAATCGAAGATATTATCCGACGCGCAGGTTTTCCTGAAGGTGCGTTTCAAACTCTATTAATCGGCGCTGCTAAAGTTGCCGATTTAATGGCTGATGACCGCGTAAAAGCTGCTACCTTGACCGGAAGCGAACCAGCAGGTGCATCCCTCGCCGTCGCCGCCGGCAAACAAATTAAAAAAACAGTTTTGGAATTAGGAGGAAGTGACCCGTTTATTGTGTTAGAAAGTGCTGACTTAGAGACAGCAGTTGTCACAGCTACTACAGCGCGGATGTTAAATAACGGGCAATCATGTATTGCAGCGAAACGTTTTATTGTCGCAGATGCGATCGCAGATAAATTTGAAAAATTGCTTTTAGAAAAATTTGAGGCGCTAAAAGTAGGCGATCCCATGCAACCAGATACTGATTTAGGCCCACTGGCAACTCCTGGGATTCTCCAGGATTTAGATCAACAAGTGCAAGGTGCTATTAGCAGCGGTGGTAAAGTCCTCACCGGTGGACATCCTTTATCAGATCGTCCAGGGAACTTTTATCCACCAACGATTATCAGAGATATTCCACCTGAAGCACCGATTGCCAAAGAAGAGTTTTTTGGCCCGGTAGCCTTGTTATTCCGGGTTCCAGATATCGATGCTGCCATTAAACTCGCTAATGACAGCCCCTTTGGCTTAGGTGCAAGTGCTTGGACAACCAACGACCAAGAATGCGATCGCTTGGTTGAGGAAATCGAAGCAGGTGCGGTGTTTATCAACGGTATGGTCAAATCTGATCCCAGGTTGCCCTTTGGTGGCATCAAGCGTTCTGGATATGGCAGAGAATTGAGTATCCAGGGTATACATGAGTTTGTCAATCTTAAAACCGTGTGGGTTAAATGATTAGTCATTAGTCATTGGTCATTGGTCATTAGCCAAAAAAATGACAAATGACTAATGACAGAGGACAAATGACAAAATAAATAGTTAGGAAATAAAATGAATACAGCAGAATTATTGGTGCAGTGCCTAGAAAATGAAGGAGTGCAATATATTTTTGGACTCCCTGGTGAAGAAAACCTGCACGTTTTGGAAGCGCTAAAACATTCTTCCATTAAATTTATTACAACTCGTCATGAACAGGGTGCAGCATTCATGGCCGATGTCTACGGACGCTTAACAGGAAAAGCCGGAGTATGTCTTTCTACTCTTGGCCCTGGGGCAACCAACTTGATGACTGGGGTAGCGGATGCAAACCTCGATGGTGCGCCTTTAGTGGCGATTACCGGTCAAGTGGGAACAGACCGAATGCATATTGAATCCCACCAATATTTAGATTTGGTGGCAATGTTTGCACCTGTTACCAAGTGGAATAAGCAGATTGTACGACCCAGTATCACACCAGAAGTAGTACGAAAAGCATTTAAGCGATCGCAATCGGAAAAACCTGGTGCAGTTCACATCGATTTGCCAGAAAATATTGCTGCTATGCCCGTCGAAGGCAAACCTTTGCGTAAAGATAATAGCGAAAAAACCTATGCATCTTTTGCTAGCATTCGGGCAGCAGCAGCCGCAATTTGCCAAGCAGTTAACCCATTAATCTTAGTAGGAAATGGGGCAATTCGCGCTCAAGCAAGTGATGCCGTAACGCAATTTGCCACCTTGCTGAATATACCTGTTGCCAATACCTTCATGGGTAAAGGCATTATTCCCTACACACATCAATTAGCTTTGTGGTCAGTGGGATTACAGCAAAGAGATTATATTACCTGTGGCTTTGATAACACAGATTTAGTAATTGCGATCGGCTATGATTTGATTGAGTTTTCCCCCAAAAAATGGAATCGTAATGGTGAAATTCCCATTGTACATATTGGGGTAAGTCCGGCGGAGATTGATAGTAGTTATATTCCTAACGCCGAAGTAGTGGGAGATATTTCAGATTCTCTTTATGAAATTTTAAAATTAGCAGACCGACAAGGTAAACCCGATCCTTTTGCCATTAGCTTAAGGTCAGAGATTCGGGCTGATTACGAACAATATGCCCATGATGACGGATTTCCAATTAAGCCGCAAAAGCTAATTTATGACTTACGGCAAGTGATGGGCCCAGATGATATCGTCATCTCTGATGTTGGCGCACATAAAATGTGGATGGCCCGTCATTATCATTGCCATAGCCCCAATACTTGCATAATTTCCAACGGCTTCGCAGCTATGGGTATTGCCATTCCTGGCGCTTTAGCAGCAAAACTTGTTCATCCCAACCGCAAAGTCGTTGCTGTCACAGGCGATGGCGGCTTTATGATGAATTCTCAGGAATTAGAAACAGCCTTGCGTGTCGGAACGCCCTTTGTCACCATAATTTTCAATGATGGTGGCTATGGATTAATTGAGTGGAAGCAAGAAAATCACTTTGGCAAAGGAAACTCATCTTTTGTGCATTTTAGCAATCCTGATTTTGTTAAATATGCCGAAAGTATGGGTTTGAAAGGCTACCGAGTTGAATCGGCTCTAGATTTAATTCCCACTTTGAAAGAAGCTCTCGCTCAAGATGTACCTGCGGTGATAGATTGTCCCGTAGATTATCGGGAGAATCACCGCTTTAGTCAAAAAGCCGGCGAGTTGAGTTGCGCGGTGTAAAAAGCAGAGACGCGATTAATCGCATCTGTATAAGAGTTAGGAGTTAGGAGTTATTTATTGCTAACTCCTTATTAATCAGGACTTACGCAAACAACAGCCGAAACCCTTATTCTCTGGTAGGGGCAATTCATGTAGCCGAAGGCTTCCCGCAGGGTATTGCCCCTACAGCGTATAGTTTTGCGTAAGTCCTATTAATTTCTACTTCTTTAGTGTTTTAGTGGTGGCGTGACACAACTAACACACCACTTCACTTCACTTATAGATACAGCATATTTCAGGTAAATGAAGTACATGGGTAGGGGCACAACATGTGTCTCACTAATAAATATTTATGGACTTATACACAACAGTTTTGTGAAAGAGTGCAGATTATTGGGTTGCTTTATGCTTAGAAAATGGACTAGTAAGACAAGGGATAAATCAAGAAGCAGCAATCAAGCAGCTTAAAGAAGCGATCGCCTCTTTTTTGGGAGTCTATAAAATCGAACCTAATATTTACCATGCTTCACTCACTATCGAAGAATTACATGAGTTTTTGAGAGTGGAAGACACTGAATCAAGCAAAGTGATAAAAATTTTAACCATAAGCGTTCCAACAGACTGATAATTGTATCTGCAATTGTGTTGCGATCGCACCCCTCATTCTTCAAGTGCGATTGTTAAGCAGTAGAGCGAATTGACTGAAAGCATGTGTTAGTACTCATCCCCTAGTCCCCTCTGGCAATTTTGCCAGAAGTTGAAGCCAGTTTGAAAGCCCTTATCCCAACCTTGAAAGAAGAATTTAGAGTGAGCGTCCAAAGATATTTCTTGTAAAACGGGATGCTCCCTGATAATCAAAGATAAATGTTTTCTTCATAAGTTCCTCAAATTATTTTGCTATAAACATAAATATGGAGTGAAAACCTTTAAGAAATTTAAGATTCAAAACTTGCTAAACATAGTTGAGGGTTTGGTCGTTTTTGACAATCCAGCATCTGGAAACCCGAAACCGTAAAGACCAATTACCAATAACACCGGAGGTCTATTATGATGTTTAAAAAGATTTTAGTTGCATTAGATCGCTCGCTAATAGGACAACATGTTTTTGAGGAAGCATTGGGTTTAGCAAAGTCAACACAAGCGAGCTTAATGCTACTGCATGTCTTATCTCCCGAAGAAGAGGGTAGCCCTTACGTACCTATGCTGTCTAATTTTGACTACTATCCGGGATTGAGTAGTCAAAGCTTTGATTTATACCAAAAGCAGTGGGATGACTTTAAAAATAAAGGAATCCAGATGTTGCAATCTTTCTGTGACGAAGCTACTACAGCAGGTGTAACTACGGAATTTACACAAAATATTGGTAATCCTGGCCGGATCATTTGTGATTTAGCTCATAGTTATGGCGCTGACCTAATTGTAATGGGGCGTCGGGGTCGTTCTGGGCTGATGGAACTATTTCTGGGTAGTGTGAGTAACTATGTTCTTCACCATGCTTCTTGTTCGGTGCATGTTGTGCATCTTTCAGTTGCTCCTAAAACAGATGAAGCTGTCAAAGAAACTACAAGCACTTTAAACGTTAACTAATTACTAACATTGCATAAATCTGAGCGAGTCAAACTCTGAATTTGGTTTATTCTCGCCTACCTATTTTTCTCAATCTCTACAACCGCTCCTTTAATGCACGATCTTGGGCGAAAATTGAGCGTAGGCATAGAGTTGAGAGCGAAAAGTGGATCTATGAACAATACCGAATGGCACTCTTGATAACGGCAAACCCATTATATATAAGGCTTTTGGGTGTGGGGTGTCGGGTGCCGGGTGTAGTGAGTCAGAAATTTATTTGTATCCCCACTCATATTTACTTTTCTTAGTGTTTCCCGAACCTACACCCTACCCCCAACACCCAACCCAGACGAGCTTTCAGCTTAACAAGCGTGCCATT
>NZ_JAYGHD010000326.1:0-31093 GCF_034932245.1 Nostoc sp. UHCC 0251 | reverse complement strand
TTATTTTCAACCGACTCTGCATTTATATTATGCAGCTTAAATGCCGATTAGCTTACCTGAGGCTGCTTTCCATCCTGCCCTATAGCGATATCACAGTTTCAGTCCCCGTGAGAGGATTTGGTCAATGGAAACTACCGGGCTGTTTCTAAAGATGGTTTAAATTGGAGAAAATTGTTTCAGTCCCCGTGAGAGGATTTGGTTTGTGGAAACATCGAACGAATATCATTACCGGGAATAATTAAGGGTTATCTTCATCTCCCTGGTCGAATACTACGATATCTATCGCTGCGAATATCAGTAATTACTTGATCAATCTGGTTTTTTGCTGCGCCTAAAGTGGCTAGGAGATGTGCGCCTAATTCTAGGGCGGCTTCAAATTCTGGTTGTACGACTTCCTTGGCTCCCATTTGCGTGAGGAGGTCAATTTCATTATCGTGGTGCGATCGTGCAATTACATCTAATTTAGGCGCGAGTGCTAATGCCCGTTTTAGAAGTAATCGTGAACTAGCAGGATCAGGTAAGGCAATTGCTAAGGCTTTGGCAGTTTCTAAATGAGTTTTCTCTAACACTAATTCGGAATCAGCATCACCAAAAATGTAGGGGATGCGCTGCATTCTCAATCTTTGAATAGCGGCTTCACTGTTTTCAATGACTAAAACTACATATCCCTGATTGAGCAAAATATTGACAATCACTTGCCCGACTCTTCCGTAACCTGCAACCACAACATGATCGCTAATGGTTTCAGGAATTGAGAGAATGTTGGGTTCTGTAAATTGTCGCAGTGATTTAGCAAAAAACGGTAGCTGGGTCAGACGTTCTAACAACTGCGGCGCAATATTGAGCGATATAGGAGTTAGAACTAGTGTAATTGCTGTTGTCTCTAATAGTAGAAGGTAAGTTCTATCAGAAATAAGTTGGAGTTGTAAACCTGCTAAAGCCAAAACAAAAGAAAACTCTCCAATCTGATTAATCCCCAGACTGGTAAGGATAGTAGTCTTGAGGGAATAGCCAAATTTCAAAATGATTGGCATCAAAACAATTGCCTTACCCAGCATAACTAGAGTTACTAGTCCCAAAACTAGCCCCAAATTTTGGATGAGTGCAACTGGATCGATCAGCATCCCAATGGAAGCAAAGAACAGACAAGCAAAGGTATCTCTTAAAGGTAAAACTTTGGCGAGGGCATGATCTGCATGGTCAATTTCCGAAACCATTAACCCAGCAACAAATGCACCCATTTCGATGGACAGACCCAGTTTAGCTGTCACCAAAGCCACACCCAAACATAGAGCAATTACGGTCAGGACGAATAACTCTGTGCTTTCCGTAGCTGCCACGTTACTAATTAACTTCGGCACTATCCAACGACCAAAGGCGATCGCTAATCCTAAAAATAGCAAAACTTTCAGCAAAGCCATACTTATTGCCCAAGCAAGCCTTTCTGGTTGGTTGAGGACAGGTAAAAATGCTAACATCAATCCCAGCGCCAAATCCTGAGCAATTAAAATTGCCAGCATGACTTGACCGTGGAGTGTATTCGTTTCACCTCGTTCTGACAAGGTTTTTAACACTACTGCTGTGGAGGACAGGGATAGAACCACCCCTAAAAAAATGCCTTGTGTAAAGTTGTCAACCCAACCCAACGTAATTGTTAAAAATGCCACCAGAGCCGTAGTTAGCCCAATCTGCAACAGGCTACCCTTAATAGCAATATCCTTGACCCGCTTCAACTCTGTTAAAGAAAATTCCACGCCTAAGGCAAATAACAAAAAAGCTACACCAATTGATGCTAGAGATTGAATACGTGGTACATCACTTAACAGCTTCAAGCCATAAGGCCCTAGAGCCAATCCAGCCACTAAATAACCGAGTAAAACAGGTTGCCGCAGTCGGTTAGCTAGGTATCCTCCGAATGCTGAAGCACCTAGAACAGTTGTGAAGTCCAGAATTAAGCCATGCTCTGCTGCCATATTAGACCTCTTGCAAAAATAAATTATGGTGTGGGGGTTTTAAAAATTTGCTTTCTATCTCTATCAAACATCCTAATGAGGTAACAAAAATTCTCTGTATAGATTTTGATATGGATTTTTTCTAAACCCTTAACCATACCACAAAATAATTATGCAAGAGACTCCATCAACACGGTGAGCGCAAAGCGCACGCTACGCGAGCAAAACGAAGGAATGAAAATATTTCTTCCCCAGTCCCCAATCCCCAGTCCCTATTTTCAAGGCAAGTCTATTCTTTGCTTGCTATTAACCTAAGTGAAGACATACTGGCGTTGCTGATTCCATGTATAAAATGATTTTGCATAATACCAAAATCCTTGTAGAGACGTAGCAGTGCTACGTCTCTACATCCAGATTCATACTTTAATTCAGCAACGCCGAAGACATACCCTAATGGCTAATGGCTAGATTAACCACTGTCTCACTTTTGCAGAGAGTAAATCAATAACACCAGTAGTAACAATCAAAATAATCAGAATTGTACAGACTTTTTGGTATTCAAATGCACCAAAACTTTGATATAGTGAAACGCCAATACCGCCAGCCCCGACAATTCCTAATACAGAGGCAGAACGCACATTTGACTCAAATCTGTAGAGAATGAAAGAAGTCCACAAAGGCATTACTTGGGGGATCACCCCATAAATAACTTCTTGAATCTGACTTGCACCAGTAGCTCTAATTCCTTCTACTGGGCCTGATTCAATTGATTCTACTGCTTCTGAGAAAAGCTTACCTAAAATACCAGCAGTATGAATAAATAATGCCAAAACCCCGGCAAATGGCCCCAACCCAACAGCAACTACAAAGATTAGTGCAAAGACGATTTCGTTAATCGCACGCATAGCATCTAAGAGACGACGTGTTGGTTGTACTACCCATACTGGACAAATATTATTAGATGCTAGGATAGATAAAGGAACAGCTGCGATCGCAGCCATTAAAGTTCCCCAAATTCCCATTGATATCGTAACCAGGGTTTCTGAGAAATAATAATTCAAATCGCTAAAGTCTGGCGGAAAATATGAACGGATATATTCCACCATGTTGTCTCCCCGTTGCAGAAGTACAGGGAAATTTAACTCGCTTTGAGTATAGGCAAAAATCAATACAGCAGCAATCACTAAAAGAAACAGAAGTTTTTGGGTAGTCACAAGCTTTGCTTCTTTCTCTAACATTGCTACTACGTTAGGAGATGCGTAAGTAATTATCTGATTTCGTGGGCGCACTTTTTACTACCTATAAATCTAAGTTTATTTAATTCCTTTGAGTTGCTGATTTAGTTCTGCTATTGTTTGCTGTTTTTCTTGCTGGCTAAGATTTTCTTTATCTTGAGTCTCTTGGATTTTTTTAGCAATTTCTAGTTCTCGAATTGTATGCCAATTTTTATCTTCAGCCTGTACAAAACCAGAAATTTTAAATTGTCCTAAAACTTGAGTATCTTTGTAGTTGTAGAAAAAAGTTTGCAACTTCTTTTTGATATCATCAGATAAATCCCGACGATAAACAATTGGATCGCTGGGAATTAGAGGTGATTTCCAAATAATTTCAATCTTCTTCCTGGCTGTAGGGTTAGTGCTTTCTAGACGATTTAATGCTTCACTACTGACGGTAGCTACATCTACCTGTTTATTAGCTATAGCTAGAGCGCAAGCTTCATGATTACCAGCAAAAATCAAGCGCTTAAAAGCTTTTTTAGGGTCAACATTGTTTTTAGTAAAAATATAGTAACTGGGAACTAAAAACCCAGAGGTAGAATTAGGCTCATTAAAGGCAAAGGTAAGCTTGGCTGCATTTTTAACCACATATTTATCGCCACCTGCTGCTATAGCTTCTGCTGCGATGGGATTCTCTTTATTAGTAATTAAATGAGAATAGTAGCCTCTAGTGCCATCTGCACTTACAACTTGAGCAAAAGCTTCTACATCAGCAATTTTTACTGCTTCAATATAAGATTTACCGCCCAACCAAGCTGCTTGAACTTTACCAAAGCGCATAGCTTCTATGACTGCTGCATACTGTGTAACATAGAAGGGTTTAATGGTAATCCCAATTTGCTGAGACATAGCAGCAGCAAAAGGTTCCCAAATTGGTTTTTGATTAGCTTGAGATTCTGTAGACAGAACACCAAAGTTAATTTCTTTAATTGCTGCGGTACTATTATCAGCATTAGAAGTACAAGCTGAAAGGAGCTTGGCGCTTGCCAAAGTCATAGTAAACAAAGAAGCCTGCTGAATAAATAACCTTCTGTCCATAAGTTTAGTTGTGATATCCAAGTAAAAGTTTTGTATTTTGGGGTTACACTACCAGTTCTCCGTGTCCTCTCATAATGAGTTCTTCGGCAGCTGTGCCATAAAGTTCATTGAGCTTGTGATCATTCATCTCTGTGGTTGCGCCATCAAACATCACTTCTCCATCTTTGAGAGCGATCGCTCGATCAAAGTAACTACGCACCATTTGAACCTGATGTAAGGAAGCGACTACAGTAATTCCGCTTTGGCGATTTAGCTGCACGAGCAATTCCATGACTTTACGTGCTGATTCCGGATCTAGAGAGGCGATTGGTTCGTCTGCGAGGATGATTTTCGCTCCTTGCACTAAACAACGAGCGATCGCAACTCGTTGTTGTTGCCCTCCAGAAAGCATAAATGCCCGTTTATAAGCGTGTTCAAGAATGCCTACTCGCTCTAGTGCAGCAAGAGCTTGGACTTTTTCTTCTTTGGTAAATAAATGGAATATTGAACGTAAGATAGACAATCTTGCTAAGTTACCAACGAGAACATTCTCGATAACTGTTAGGCGATTGACTAAATTAAACTGTTGAAAAATACAACCTATCTGACTTCGTAAAAACCTAATTTTAGAATGTATTTTACCATTGTTTTGTAGTGTTGAGCCAAAAATGTAAACAGTTCCTGCATTTCCAATATGCAAGCCATTAATATGCCGTAAAAGGGTAGATTTGCCTGAGCCAGATGCACCTATAAGTGCAACCAGTTCTCCCTCATTAATTGTGCAAGATACATTTTTAAGTGCTGTCTTATCTTTGAAAACCTTCGAGAGATTACTAACTTCGATAGCCACTGTATTTGCCATTTGTTGACATTTAGATGTCTATGATTAAAATTAATAATGTTTTTTGGTTAACAAATAGTTAAGAAAAGTATAATTTTCGATTTAATTTCTGAATTACCAGTTTAATGAATGAGTCACTTTTGGATATACGTCAATATAATTTAATGCTTATAATCCATAAACTAAGCTACATTTTCTGATTAAGATTTGATTAATAAAAAAATAATTTTTTCAATGTCTTCCCATCCCTGTGCTTTGGCGATTATTGCTAATATGGCGTTCGCTAAAATGTCGGTGAGGAGATATTTTTTAGTACGGTAAAGAAGACATAGGAAAAGGGAAAGCCTCAAATAGGTTTTGTCTTGCTGTAACTTTATCCTTTAAGCTACATATATTAAGACTGTGGCGAGATTACCCTTGTGGAGGTCTAGATGGCGATAGTCAAGCGTCGTATCGGTCTGGAGCAAGAATTTTTTCTGGTAGATGAAGCTGGTAGCTTGAGCGATCGCGCCGATGATTTTTTAAAGAGTTGTCACTTCAAAGCTCAAGCACAAGGTTTACACCCAAATTACTTTGTGGCAGAGTTCGTTAAAAGCATGGTAGAAATTAACACACCTCCTGCCGACACTGCCAAGGAACTAGCGAGAGTTTATCTCAAAAATCTCAAATTGGCGATCTCTGTAGCGCAACAGATGGGTTTACGCCTTTACCCTCTGTCTAGCTATCCTTTGCCTACTATGCCAGTTATGCGGGATCACCCTAATTACCATATCCAAGCGCAGACTGTCGGCATTTCAAAATTTTTGCACGCCGGAAAATGTACAGGTACACACCTGCATTTGGAAGTCCCGCCTGGGGTAATTGACCCTCGTGTTGCAGTATCTTACAACTCAACATCAATTGAGCGAGAAGAACTATTAAATATCTATAATTTAGCTACAGCTTGCGACTCGGCACTTATTTCCTTAACGCGGGCGTGTCCCTTTTATGAAGGACAGGCGTTAGGACTAGCCGCACACACAATTCGTTATCGAGGTAGCAAAACCTTCGGTTGGGATGGAGTTTATACCAATTTACAACCTGTCGGTGGACTTATGCCTTATGCCGAAAGTGTTGAGGGTTTAGTTGAGCAGCAGTTCGCTCGTTATTATGCTTGGCTACAAGCGATGGAAAAAGCCGGAATTCAACCGAACCAGTTCAAAGAAGCGGGAGTTAGCTTACTCAAATCAGCTTGGAATCCAGTTCGACTCAACAAACTCGGCACAGTAGAAATCAGGTGTATAGATAGCAACTTTCCCTCTGTAATTTTATTTATAATAATATTGCTGGAAAAATTGGCTCATCGAGTCAGGCACGAGAAGTTAACAGTAAGACCATCTAAAGGAATGCAGATATTTGAACTAGTTGGCGATCGCTTGTATGTACCAGATTTTGAATATCTTAATGGGGAATTGCTCTTAACCTCAGCTACAGAAGGAATTAAAAACCCCAAAGTTAGAGCTTACGTCGATTCCATTTTGCAGTTTGCCAGCGCTGTTGGTGGCGAAGGAGCAAATTTTCTGACAAAACTCAGCAGGAACCTTGATCAGTATCAGACAATAGAAGCCAGCATCTTGCAAGAGTTTACCCCAACAACTACTCAACTTTCATTAGATGCCGGTTTGCGTTTAGTGCGCTCAAGTTGTGACAAGCTAGAAGCTATTGTTTCATCGATAGATATAGAAAATCCCCTCGCAGCTTTGGATACTGATGAAGGATTGTTGCTACAACAGCATTAAACCAATTCGCAATTCGCAATTCGCAATTCGCAATGACGCTCTCTACGAGACGCTGCGCGAACGCGGACTCGCTACCGCTACACTAACGCAATTACGTGTTGTAACGGGGATTTAGAAAGAGCCACAACACTTGCGGCTTGATAGAAGCCGGGGACTTAAACCCCTACATTTTGTTAATCGAATCTTATAAAACTGCTAGACGAAATAGTGAAATAGCATCAAGATGAGTAGAAAATCTCGAAAACCATTGATTGGGATTACAACTTACGGTCGCCTTGCAGCATTACCATTTTCTCTGCCAAGTGAATATATAGATGCAGTCCGTAAAGCAGGTGGCATTCCCATATTATTACCACCAGGAGAAGTTGAGCCTGCCACACTTCTAGATTCTTTGGATGGTTTAATTATCTCTGGTGGTGGAGATATTGACCCTGCTTGCTACAACGGTTTTGCTCATCCTACTATTTATTCTGTCGATCGCGAACGTGATGCTTTTGAATTGCAGCTTGGCAAGTTTGCTCTTGAACGTCATCTGCCGATATTGGGTATTTGCCGGGGTTTACAAATTCTCATCGTCGTCTGTGGGGGTACTTTAATTCCTCACATTCCAGATGTTTATGGTACATCTGCATTACATCGTCTAGAGCCTGAACCTGGACGACGTTTACCTACAGAACATCTCGTCACCATAGATGTAGAAAGCCTTTTAGCTGACTGTTTACAGAATTCTCAAATATCTGTAGCTTCTTGGCATCATCAAGCGGTAGATAAAGTACCACCTGGTTGGCGGATTGTTGCTCATGCTTCGGATGATGGAGTCATTGAAGCTGTAGAGCATGAACACCATCCTTGGGCAATTGGTGTGCAATGGCATCCTGAGCTTTCAATTCTCGATCCCAGTAATCAAAGACTTTTTCTAGCTCTCGTTCAAGCTGCACAAACAAAATATTTCTGGGATGAGCGTAACCTCGCAACCGGGTCAGATCCAGGGTGATCCCCCCAATTAATCGGTGCTGAAAATTTTTTCTGCAATTGCAATTATCTCCCCTATTTCTCCCCTATTTAGCTTTAAATTTAATTCACAATAGTAGAGAACACCATCTAATACAGGCGGACACTCTCTGTCGTATTAGAACCTATCCCACTAATAATATTTGTGTCATAAAGCTTAAGTTTATCGAGAACTGACAACGAAAAATTAAGGTTTTTAAGCACATTTTACGAAAAGAAGTAGGGATTTTTAGAATCATGGGATAGGTTCATAGATTTTGCCGTTTACACACCCTAGTGTTTGAAAAGCTTACCTGGCTTGCATTTGTGATGTACTTCATCCATGTCGAAACCTAATTATTAGTTTTTCAATTTTTTGGAGGAGAGGAAAATGAAGAAGTTCACCTGTTTGATGATTGTCGGGGCAGTATTGTCGATTAGTGCGCCCGCTGTAGCTGAAAGCCGTGCGGTTAATATCAGTATTGGTAGTATTGGTGGTCCCTTAGATAATGCCGCTTTGCGAACAGTTCGCCAGGTTATCGGGTTTGCAGTCGGCACTAGCACCGTCGATAAATTCATTGTATATAGTCCCAGGGCCGGATCTATTCCCATCGAAGGAGGTTTATCTGCTTGTGCTGAAGCTGGCTTCGGCATAAGCAATACAAGATTTAATGCTTTTATCCAGGAATTGCGTTCAATTAAGACCAAAACAGGGACTTTCTACAATGTAGAACTTACCGCAAGCTGCAAACAGAAATAAGACGTTTGCACTCAAGCACGGTAGGATGGGCTGCGTACTTCAGCCCATCCATCGCTACTCCAGATTATCGAGGGCATACAATATAGTCAGATAGCTGGAGTTCCCTAAATGCCTATGAATGCTATTCCTGTCTTACCCAACTATATCAATGGTCAGTGGTATACATCTAGTACAACACAATACTTAGATGTAGTTAATCCAGCTACAGCAGAGTTACTAGCTCATGTGCCTTTATCACCAGCATCTGAAGTAAATCAAGCAACCCTTGCCGCTGCGGAGGCTTTTGTGAGTTGGCGACGCACTCCGGCAACCGAGCGAGTCCAGTATTTATTTAAACTTAAAAATCTACTCGAAGAACATTTAGAGGATTTAGCACGTACCATTACCCTAGAATGTGGTAAGACTTTGGCTGAGTCAAAGGGTGAGATGCGTCGCGCTATAGAAAATGTAGAAGTTGCCTGTGGCATTCCGATGATTATGCAGGGGACTAACCTAGAGGATATTGCTAGGGGCATTGACGAAATGATGATTCGCCAACCTTTGGGAGTAGCAGCAGTAATTTGCCCTTTTAATTTTCCTGGGATGATCCCTTTTTGGTTTCTACCTTACGCGATCGCTTGCGGCAATACATACATTGTCAAGCCGAGTGAGAAAGTTCCATTGACAATGCAAAAACTCTTTCAATTGTTAGAAAAAACTGG
Organism: Nostoc sp. UHCC 0251; assembly: GCF_034932245.1. Taxonomy (NCBI): domain Bacteria; kingdom Bacillati; phylum Cyanobacteriota; class Cyanophyceae; order Nostocales; family Nostocaceae; genus Nostoc; species Nostoc sp. UHCC 0251. The sequence goes on along the minus strand of NZ_JAYGHD010000326.1, from coordinate 21,777 downwards.
CTTGCCTAAAGGAGTAATCAATTTAGTCAACGGTGCTAAAGAAGTCGTTGATGCAATTTTAGAACAACCACAAATTCGAGCGATTAGCTTTGTTGGCTCGACGACTGTAGCTAAATATATATATAGTCGAGCCGCAGCCAATGGCAAACGAGTTCAATGTCAAGGAGGAGCAAAAAATCCGATTATTGTCCTGCCAGATGCAGACATAGCAATGACAACTCGGATTGCTGCTGAGAGTGCTTTTGGCTGTGCAGGACAACGCTGTTTAGCAGCTTCAATTGCAATTACAGTCGGAGAAGCAAGGCGCACATTTACAGAAGCAATTGCTGAAACGGCCACAAACCGGGTAGTGGGCAATGGCTTAGATGAGGGTGTAGAAATGGGCCCTGTGATCAGTTCTTTGAGTAAAGAGCGAATTGAACGATTAATTCAACAAGGTGCTGCTCAAGGAGCAAAGTTGTTGATTGATGGACGAAATCCACAGATTGCTGGTTATGAGCAAGGTAGTTTTATCCGTCCGACAATTTTAGAAAATGTTAATCCAGCAGATGAAATTGCCCGCACAGAAATTTTTGGACCTGTGTTGAGCTTAATAAATGTAGATAATATTGACGAGGCGATCGCTTTGGTCAATAGTAGTCAATATGGCAACATGGCTTGTTTATTTACCAGTAACGGTGCAGCCGCTAGAAAGTTTCGTTATGAAGCCGAAGCTGGTAATATCGGCATTAATATTGGCGTTGCTGCCCCAATGGCATTTTTTCCCTTTAGCGGTTGGAAAGACAGCTTTTTTGGTGACTTGCATGGGCAAAGCCATCATGCAGTCGAGTTTTTCACCCAAACCAAAGTTGTTATTGAACGTTGGCCAAATGAATGGTCGCGTCAATTTTAAGCCAAGCCTGCGATCGTAATCTACTTATTCTTACTATAAAAACTATTGGGCATACATAATACGAATGACACTTCGCAACTGGTAGTAACGTAGTCAAGCAAATCCGATAACGAGCCGGAGCTAATCAGTCATCTGAAGGAGGGTTTATGAGAACTGCTGACTTACTTTTTGCATTGAAACTTTTCGCTGCTTTGGGCTGTGGACTGGTGGCTGGAGTTTTTTTTGCCTTCTCGACTTTTGTAATGAGCGCTCTTGCTCGACTTCAGCCCAGAGAAGGTATTACCGCCATGCAGTCGATTAATATCACAGCGATCAATCCGTTGTTTATGATTGCACTCTTTGGAACAGCTTTAGCTTGCCTCTTTTTGGCGATCGCCTCGCTGTCAAAGTGGCATCAACCTGGTACGATCTACTTGCTGCTAGGTAGCTTGCTTTATCTCGTTGGGACAATTCTGGTGACGATCGCTTTCAATGTGCCGTTGAATGATACCCTGGCGATCGCCAAACCAGATAGTACTGAGGGCGCAAACCTATGGGCTAGATATCTTACCAACTGGACGCTCTGGAACCATGTTAGGACAATAGCAGCGTTTGGGGCAGCAGCATTGCTGACTATCGCGCTCTGCAATCAAACAGTGCAATAGGAATATTTTGCATAAGCTGTAAATGTAGGATAATTCTACTCACCAAAATGTAGCCATTTTTGAGTCAAATGAATGTTCAAGCCGCATACGATAATTGGTCAACCACCTATGATGCTGATGAAAACCTGACGCGCGATCTGGATCAAATCATTACTAAAAAAACCTTAATTAGCAAGAGGTGTAAATCAGCCGTTGAAATTGGCTGTGGCACAGGCAAAAATACTTTGCTGCTGTCACAAATTGCCCAAACAGTCTACGCAGTTGATTTTTCAGCATCCATGATCGAGAAGGCGAAAGAGAAAGTAAATTCAGTCAACGTGATGTTTATTACCGCAGACATTACAAACCAATGGATTTGCAGCAACGAGTCTGCTGATTTGATCACCTGCAATCTCGTTCTAGAACACATCGAAGATTTGTCATTTATCTTTTCAGAAGCCTGCCGTGTACTCGTTAAGGGAGGATACTTTTTCATTTGTGAACTTCATCCATTCAGACAGTATCAAGGCACACAAGCTAATTTTCAAAGAAATCAAGAAGTGATTGAAATCCCAGCATTTATACATCACCTATCAGATTTTTTTCAGGAAGCGAAAAATCATGGTTTCCTGCTTGAGGATTTCAACGAGTGGTGGCATGAGCAAGATCAAAATAAACCACCCAGGCTTGTATCGTTCTTGTTCAAAAAGTGAGTCTGCTGATGAATGCTACCAGAATGTAGCCGCTAATTTGACTCACAAACAGCAGGGTAACGGTGGCTGGAGTCAAGTTATATGTGGACACTATGGAGGGCAGTAGAACGACTAATCCGCCTTCAGCAACGCCAATGACCTGCGGTACTAGGCGAGCAAAGAAGGAGTCTTTTGAAATTTCAGCAATGAGTACACATAATGCGACTGAACACCGCAGATATCTCAACGCTGCGTGGCTTGTGACAAATGGGTAATTTTACATCTATAAAATCAATCTAAAATTACTGGTTTTCAGTAAAACTACTGAACCAGTTAGTAAGTAGCTAGATTTAAACTTAGCTTGTTAAAGGCAGGCAGCGCTAGCAAATGTGAGCGATCGCTAATGGGGAATGGTGAGATTCGATTACAGTTAGCGAAAAGAGTAGAATTGGTCTCAGACGAGAATTAGTAGAGAGTCTAACTTAAAAACTGGCGATTTTGTTTAAGTATCATTATTATTTATTTAAGAATATTTAAAGAGAAATTTATGTAAACAACATATTATCTGTAATTGCTATATGTGTTTCTTAATATGTACTGAGTTAAGCTCAAGCCAAGAAGTAGATATTGGAGATTTCTTTCCTTTTCTAGCGGTTTACTATAAATTTTTTAGTCTTCCGCAAAGTGATATGTAATAGCGTCTCATAAGCTGGCGAAGGCTGAGTCGAGATTGTTTGGATAGGATGTAGCTTTGCTGAAAAAGCAGGGTAAAAGTTCTATGCGTGATGCAAAGTTGCTAAGTAAGGAAGAATATAAAACTAAAGGATAAGAGAATGCGTCTGAGAAAACTAGTCAGCTATGGGATTTTTGTGCTATTCCTCGTCATCGGGTGTGGTCTGACGGCAGTTGCCCGTGGTTATGAAATTCCACCTACAACTGGGCAGACTGCGTTCGCCCAACAGACGAGTGATCTGATGCTCAACACGTTGTTCGCGGCACTGACGCAGGAGTTTAACGAGACTACGCCAGATAACGTGGAGCAGGGTAAACATTCCATCTCGCTGATATTTAATGATAAGAACAAGGATATGCGGCTGGTCGGCACTTTTGGCCCGCTCCGGGAAAAGGATCGCCCCAGTGACAACTTCGAGCGTCAGGCAAACGCGCTAGCGTTGGTGGGGCAGACATACACATCCGTTCAGCGCGTGGATAATCAATGGTACTATCGACGCTCGATCCCACTAAGCAACTTCAGGGCGGAGTGTGCGCTCTGCCACGCTAATTACCCTGCCGGCCCCTCCTCAGACTGGGTGGGCGCGCTCATGCTCCGAGTGCCGATCAAGAAGTAAAGAACTTCCAATAAATAAAGCAATCATTAGACATCTGGTGAAAATGAATTGTTTTGACGTAGCAGTGCTACGTCTCTACAAGGGTTCTGGGTAACGCATATTTAATTTCTGGAGATGTCTATTGTAGAAAATAGGGGGTTAGTACTGCCGACCACAGTACTGACTCCCTATTTTTTAGTCAAATAAACGATGTATGCATTAAGCAAACTGTTTGGATGTGTTCGCGCTAAAAGCGATCTGCCTCCTGCCTCAAAACTACTGACTTTGTACCTCATGCAGAAGAATACTGCTGTACTACCGAATCCTAATGGGGAAGGTCAACCCGCCAATAATTCATACAGTTAGGCTCTTTTAATGTCAGAGTTTATAAATTGCGAATCTAATGTACAGTCTTTCGTAAGTGATATTGAGGAAAAAACGTGGAATTTCAGAAGTTATTGTATATTTTTACTTTAGTAAATATTGCTACGTTCACTCTGGGTATACCTGTATTTGCTCAAATCACACAGACTCCCTCCAATTCTTCACAGTCGAGTTGTCGTGCAACTAAAGTAGATACTCCCATTTTCAAAGAACCTTCAACATCATCCAACGCTATCAGAATATTGCCCGCAAAAACAAAGATTTCTTTAGGATATATACCAACTAGTGGAGATAGATTTGTCAGAATTAAATCTCCGGTTTCAGGGTTTATTCAAACTGCTGTACTGAAATTTTGTCAGACGAATAACAACGCTCAAAACCTGTGGAGTAAACCTACTATTGGCAGTGCATGTCGGCAAATTGTACAAACTGAAACTCTACGCCGCCAACCAAGTACAAAAGGAGCTTATATTACAACACTTTATCCAAACACAATCGTTTTTGTGAACTTGGTTAAAGGTAATGTAGTTAATTCATACAAATCTGAAAATTATATTTGGGTAGAAATCGACCTTTCTAGAAGTTTCCCTGGAGAGTTATCCGGTAATGGTTGGATAGCCAATACTGACTTAGTAAATACTCCTGGATTAAGCAGTCTGGGTTATTGTAGCTAGTAGCTTATTTCGATCAATATCTCCACCCGGTATGAGTTTCTCTATGCGTTTTCTTCGCGCTTTCGAGCGCGCAGCAATAGCCTTAATCGACCATTTTTTAGATTCTGGCACGGACGCGGCGGAACAAGTATCTTCTCTACGAGACGCGCAAGGGACATAAAGGGCTTTGGGTTCAACATCACAATCCTTTATTTTAAGTAATCCATATCAGATTAACTTTTTTTTCTTTGCCTGTAACACTTACTAAAGAACTTACCAGTAAATAAATTCAATTTTCAAACAAGTATTTTATCTGCTGTGAAAAACTTAGCTAATTGGCTAAAGATGAATGAAGCTGGTAAATAAACTAATTCCTTCGACTGCTGTAATTGCTATCCCTATTATGTTAGATATTATTGAAACAGCAATTATGACTTATGAATTGAGGTAAAACTATCTATTTCGATAAATGATAAAAATGATAGGGGCTGACTCATATTAGCAGCAAAGCCCAAAATACCTGCATCTCGATGTTCATAAAGTAACTGCCCTTTGGAATCAAACAGAAAAGTTCCACCACGCTGAGTTAAGTAGGCAGAATTAGGTACATAAGTTCGCCAATTGCTCAGAACTTCCACCATATTCCGTAGCCTGAGAGTAGCTAATTCAAAAGGACGTTGAAACCCACTTCCACCAGCTAATTGGAAAAACGAGCCTTGGAAAGCAGGTAGAGGAGTACCTTGAATAATTTCATCATCTTCAATAAGTTGAGGGGCTTGACGATCTCCTCTGTATCCCCGAAAAACTTCTTTTAGCGTTCCAGGACTTCCAAACCCTGCACACATTAACACTAGATTTAGCCAAGCTTTCTGAGCAGGGGAAAGCCCAGCCAGAGAAAGATTCAGACCTGAATAAAGATTGAGTTGGTGATGTAGTTCTCCATTAGGTTCAACAAATAAATTTTCAGGTGGAAATCCTGTATACTCACAGAATCTTGTTCCAGAGGCGCGGTCACCAATTCCCACTGCACGAATAGTGAGTTTTTCATTTGGCAACTTTTTAGCTGAACGCTGTAACCACCACGCATATTCCAGACTATCAAAATCCCCAAGTTGTGGCCAGACTAAAATAAGGATATGTGAGGCAGTCTCACAATTTTCTAATAGGGGTCGGTTTATGCCATCACTAACACGCTGAAGTTCGGTCTGATTAAAGATAGCGTAGGGATTCATTACAAGGTATTAACTGCTATTTAGCTATTCAATTTTAGTCTAATTGATTTACAAACATCTGCTAAATTGTATTGTTGTGGAAGTGATTAAAATTAAAAAGAATTAACCATTCAATTTGCCAGACTTGACAACTACCCATTGCGTTATCGGTGCCATTGCTCGCCAGCCCAAAAATTTACCAATAGGTTCCGTCCGTTGAATGGCGATACGAGTTAAATCGCCACCAACTTGTTCATGCCATTGAAATAAAGTTTGCTCACCCTCTAGCGTCACCACATTTGCCACCAAACGCCCACCTCGCCGCAGTGCTTCCCAACAAACATCAAAAAGTCCCGTTGCTGTTACTCCACCACCAATAAAGATAGCATCTGGTGCTGGCAAGTCTTTCAGGGCATGGGGCGCTTTACCTTCAATAATTTGGAGATTTGGAGTACCGAGAGTGGCGGCATTATCGGCAATGTAAAGTAGTCTAGATGAGTTTTGCTCGATCGCGATCGCTCGACACCGAGCATTACTCCGCATCCATTCGATAGAAATTGAGCCGCAACCCGCGCCAACATCCCACAATAATTCTCCCGGTGTGGGAGCCAAAGCTGCCAAGGTGATTGCCCTAACCTCACGCTTCGTTAACTGTCCATCGTGATGGTAAGCGTTATCTGGTAGTCCTGGTAATCTTGGTAATGGGATAACCCCAGGATCAGCAATACAATCAACTGCGATCGCATTCAAAGCAGCAACTTCAACTTCACTCCAAGATGCAGCCGTCCCTTCCACAATTCTCTCATGAATCCCGCCCATACGCTCCAATACAGTGATTTTACTGCCACCGTAGCCGCGATTTGTCAAAATTTGAGCAACAATGGCGGGTGTTTCCTTCCCTTCACTCAAAATCAATAGTCGCGCTTTTGGGTAAATATAAGACTGAAGTAGAGATGAGGGACGACCATTCAAACTCAAGGTTTCCACCTCAGTTAAAGACCATCCCACCCTGGCACAGGCGAGGCTGAAGGCTGAAGGTGCGGGGATAATCGTCATTTCAGAGACGGAAATTCGCCGCATCAAGGTGACACCAATGCCATAACACATAGGATCACCACTTGCAAGTACGCAAATTGACTGGCCCCGACGTTGGATGATTTCGTCTACAGAGGCGCTAATGGGGGATGTCCAGACTAGTTTCTCACGTTGATCATCTGTAGGGAGCATTGCTAAATGGCGATCGCCTCCTACAATTACTTTAGCTTGATTGATTAGGGAAAGAGCGATCGCGCTTAACCCCTGTAATCCATCTTCCCCAATGCCGACGATAGAAAGCCATTTCTCTGCCATGCTAATTCATAGTCCTAAAAACCTAGCTTGATAAGCATTTCCTCGTTCCCAGTCTCCGACTGGGAATGCATTCCTTGAGTCTCTGACTCAATATCTGACTAGAGGGAGAGCCTCTAATTAGGCATTCCTATGCAGAGCATAGGAACGAGATAAAAGATTGATCTTTTTTCGACTTGTGTGTACACCGTAGCTTTTTAAGGGGGAGGGAAACAGAATCAAAGTCTTCCTTTTTAAGGGGAATTTAGGGGAATCTAAAATTTTTGATACCGACAAGAGGACTTTTCAAATATCTTCTTATGCTGCACTTTCAAATAAAATTGCTGTTTCAACCTTTATCAATTTTAAAAAATAGTGAACATTCAATAGTTACTAGTCTTATCTAGTACAATTTTAAGCTAGTTTTGAGAGTTCGTAGTAAGGACTTAAGTCCTTACTACGAACTTGATTACTTGATAATTGATCACCGTTAAACCAGCGCTGCTGTTGCTTTCAAAGCAAAAATTTTCTCAATTACATCTTCTACTACCTTATCTGGTGTAGAAGCACCAGAAGTAATTCCCACGACAATTTCACCATCTGGCAACCAGTTTTCTGTAGTTATTAACTGCCCATTTAATTGTCGATGTTCAATGGAATCTCTTGACTTAATCCGTTCAACAGTATCAATATGATAAGAAGGAATTCCTCGCTCAAAAGCAATTTGTTGTAATTGAGTAGTATTTGATGAATTAAACCCACCAATTACTACCATCAAATCTAAGTTATGTTCCACTAATTCCAACATAGCATCTTGGCGTTCTTGGGTGGCGTCACAAATGGTATTGAAACTTTGGAAATGCTGATTTAACTCGGTGGGGCCATACTTCTGCAACATAGTCCGCTCAAAAAGCTTGCCGATTTGCTCAGTTTCGCCTTTCAGCATCGTAGTTTGGTTTGCAATGCCAACTCTTTCTAAATCTTGATCGGGATCAAATCCTGCTGAACAAGCTTTAGCAAATTTTGTCAGAAATTCTTCACGGTTCCCACCATTAATAATATAGTCAGCAACATATTCTGCTTCTCGCAAATTCAAAACAATTAAATACTTCCCAGCAAAGGAACTAGTAGCAACTGTTTCTTCGTGCTTATATTTACCGTGAATTATTGATGTATAATCGATTTTTTTGTGCTTTTCTACTGTATTCCAAACTTTAGATACCCAAGGACAAGTTGTATCAACAATTTTGCAGCCTTTATCGTGAAGGATCTGCATTTCTTGAACGCTAGCCCCAAAGGCAGGTAATATCACTACATCACCAGTTCCCACAACAGAAAAGTCTTTATTTTTTCCTTCAATGGGGATGAATTCTACTTCCATCTCCTGCATTCGCTGATTGACAGAAGGGTTGTGGATAATCTCGTTAGTAATCCAGATGTGTTCTGTAGGGAAGTGCTGGCGGGTTTCGTAGGCCATGGCCACAGCCCGTTCTACACCCCAGCAAAAGCCAAAGGCTTGTGCGAGTCGGATTGTCACATCATCTCGTTGTAGAGTGTAATTGCGATCGCGAATTTCCTGAATTAAGTTACTCTGATACTCAGATTGCAACTGGGTGGCAACTTCTGCTTGATGACCAAAGCCCTTGCGATTGTAATTTTCGGAATGTTGCAGGCTGCGCTTAAAAGCTTTTGTATCCATTAGATTTGTCTACTGAAACCACTATTTCTTATTTTCTCGCGCCAAGACACGATTTATACGCCGTTGTATTCAAAGATATTATCAGAGAGGGGCAAAGGGAAAAGGATTTAATGCCTTTACCCTTTACCCTTTAACCTTTTCCCCTCTTTTTCTTGCTGGGATTTTAATTCTATCTCGCTATAAATCTGCAATGCAGAACGCCAAACTATATAGCCTTCAGAGCTTAAGTGTAAGCCATCAGTAGTAAATTCACGACGGAGATTTCCTTGCTTGTTGGTAAACAGGGGATATAAATCAAGATATTTGGCACCTTTTTTGAGACAAATACTTTGCAGTTGCTGATTCAACTCACGAATGCGACTATTGGCAACAGCTAACAGTTTCTCTCGTCCTTTCCAGGTTGCTTCCTCTGCCCCATGTGGCAAAATCGATTGGACAACAATTTGTGCTGTGGGATGCTTCTTTCGCAGATAACTGATAATTTGCCGTTGATTATCCAAAATTACCCTGTTACTCATCCCCCGAATTAGGTCATTGATGCCAATCATCACAAAAATCACCTCTGGCTGGGTGCGGTCAAATATTTTCAATCTTTTCAAAAGTCCGTTGCTGGTTTCGCCAGAAATTCCTTGATTGAGCCAATTTTTACCTTCGGGTAATAACTCAGGGGGAAACCACAAACTCAGAGAATCTCCCGCCAGAATGGTTAAATGCTGAGGACGTTGGTCAGCAGCTACCTTGGCTTCTTGCTTGAGGATGTCTACCCACTGCTGGTAAGTGAGTTGGTGACGACGACCTAAATCAGGTGTAGCAATTTGAGGTGAGTTGTTCAGGCTGATTTGTTCCGGGGATGTTATTAGCCCAAAAAAAGCGGAAAATCTCTGCTGTTGCCAAATTAGCAGAATGACCGCCAACATTAGGATGCCGTTGGTTAACAGCGAGAAAAATGCCCAGATAGGAAAGGTTTTTGCAGATGTAGACACGACTAGCGAAATTTACCAATTATTTGAATCAAATTTTAACGCTAGCGATCGCAAATTACACAATCTTAAATTGGGGAGTGGGGAGTGGGGAGTGGGGAGTGGGGGGAGCAGGGGAGGCAGGGGAGGCAGGGGAAGTAGGGGAGAGAATAAAAAATTATTTCTTTCCTCTCTGCTTACTGCTAAGTGCCTCTTCCCTATTCCCTACTCCCTACTCCCTACTCCCTATTCCCTACTCCCTACTAAGTAGGACGATCGCCAAACTCGGAATTGTAACCTTCTTCACCGTGTTCGTTGATATCCAAACCTTGCACTTCAGCTTCTTCTTTGACTCGCAGCCCGACTGTAGCATCGATAATCTTGAGAATAATCCACGTACCAACACCTGCGATCGCATAGGCAATGGCAATTGCTGCTAGTTCAATTCCCAATTCACCAAAATTACCACGCAGCAATCCGTTTTTACCTGCTCCGTTGACTTGAGTCGTGGCAAAGATGGCCGTTAAAATGGCCCCCACCGTACCACCAACGCCATGTACAGGATAGGTATCTAAAGCATCATCAATTTGTAGCTTGTGCTTGAAACTGACTGCATAAAAGCAAACAAAGGCGGTAATGAAACCAATTAAAATCGCTGATAGCGGTGTAACAAATCCGGCGGCGGGAGTGATGCCCACCAGACCAGCAACGGCTCCTGTAGCTGCTCCCACGGCAGTTGGTTTACCTCGTAAAACTCCTTCCAAAATGAGCCACATTAATGTACCCGCCGCCGCCGCCGTATTGGTGGCGACAAAAGCTGATGTTGCCACATTTGTGACTAAGTTGCCAGAAGTTCCACTCGCAACAGATAAGGCACTGCCAGCGTTGAAGCCGAACCAACCAAACCACAGTAACCCAGCACCCAGCAAAATAAGCGGAACGTTGTGCGGCGGACTCAGGCGATCTGGATGAGTTTTCCGAGGCCCAAGGACGATCGCAGCTACAAGGGCTGAAACGCCAGAACTAATGTGAACTACTGTGCCACCGGCAAAGTCGAGGGCACCCAATCCACCAGCCAAACCCAAGAATCCACCTTTAGCCCATACCATGTGTGCTAGGGGAGCGTAAATAAAGGTTGACCACAATAGCACAAACAAACAATAAGCGCGGAAACTCATCCGCTCTGCGATCGCTCCAGAAATTAAGGCTGGGGTGATAATAGCAAACATGGCTTGGTAGATCATGAATGCTTGGTGGGGAATGGTTCCGGCGTAGGAGACGACATCAGCATATTTGGGGTCTGCTGCTTTGAGCGCATCTTCGTATGGCAAATGCGGCAAGTACCCTTGAGTTTCTAAACCGACACCATTCAGCCCCAACCATTGCAATCCCCCGATGAATGGTAAACCTGGTGCAAAGGAAAGACTATAGCCCCACAGAATCCAGCTAACTCCTACGATCGCCATCAACACAAAACTCATCATCAATGTGTTTAGGATATTGCGCGATCGCACAAATCCACCATAGAAGAACGCTAATCCAGGTGTCATTAACAGTACGAGTGCTGCTGACATCAGCATAAATGCCGTATCTCCAGTATCAGGAGCAGGTGGAGCAGCAGATAGTGTTTGGGCAAAAGCATTGCCCATCAGCGGCACTCCTAAAAACAGTAGGGTGATAGCCCCAATCATCACAACTTTCTTCAACACTTCTTTATTCTTCCTAAGCACCAATGATTTGTATCCTTAACTAAATTTGATTACTTTTAGTTACATCTTTTTGTTTTGAAAGTTACTTAAGTTTAGTTTTTTGAAAATGTTAACTAAAATATTATCCTGTTTGTAATTGCCAAGATTGAAATAAGCGTGTACACGTGCAATCCGCAGCAGAACGGCTTACTTTCGCGTAACCACCATCAGACTAGTACCGCAAGGCGGAATTCAAAATTAAAAATACCCTATGGTAACGCCAAGAGCGTACAAAATTCAAACAGATATACCAACCATGTAAGTGTTTTATAGACATAAGACTTCTCTTCGATCTGCTTCTCTAAGGTAATTTAGTTCAAAACAGACTGATAGCCAATACTTTTCGGTTAAGGGGGAAAGGGTTTCATATTTACCTTTACCCGCAAACCCATTAACCTTTCCCCAGAACAAAAGAGAGATTGTTGGATTTATCCGAAAAGTATTGGATAAACTCTCTCAAACCAACAACTCAAACTCTGAGAGAGATGGACAGCAACAGAAAGATAATTCAAGGTTGACTATAGGCTTGTTAAAAGATGGTCAAATGAGAGAATATAATCTGCTCAATGAAGCCATGAAGCAATTAAAAGAAAAACCGCCAACTAGTACTGATACCAGTAGCCTTACGGCAATTATTATTGAACCAGATCGATCAAAAAACTCTCAATGCTCTTTTGAAAAATTGCTAAGTGAAGGTTAAGAATTTCAGGAGCGCAATGGAATCCCAAAAATGTGTCACATCTTAAACATTGATGCACGTATCTTAATGACATCCTTTCAGTTTAGTATTTCTCTTCTTATTTCACTACTTGTATGGTGACTAACTATACACAATTTTTGTCTTCAACAAATTTACGCAACACAATCTAGTAACTTAAGGTAGTAAAAATGGGGTATAAAACATCATATGTATCATAGTTGGTTCTCATTTCAATGTCTTTACGTCTCTCACGCCGCCTGTTCCTTCTTCAATCCATACTTTTAACAGTTAGTGCGTGTAAATCAGCACAAAAAACCAGTGACCATTTGCTAATTGGTGTGATTAATTATGACCAAGAAGAAAAAAGCACCAAACGCTATCAAAGATTTAATCGCTACTTAAGTTCAGTATTGAGAGCACACGTTGAAATAGAGCCAACTTTTAATGAACGCAAAGCCCTAGAGCGCATTCAAAGCCAAGCTTGGTCTTTGGTCTTTGCACCTCCGGGAGTAGCAGCGATCGCCATCACCAATTTTCAGTACCTTCCTCTTTTTCCAATCCAGGAAGATATGACTAATCACCGCTCTATCCTGGTTGTTCGCAACAATAGCCCAATTTCCGAATTGAGGCAGCTAGAGGGAAAAGCTATTGCCTTGGGTCAAGTTGGATCGGCTACAGGGTACTATTTCCCAATCTATAATCTTTACGGTTTAACCCTTGCTGAAGTCTTACTTGCACCAACCCCTAAAACCATTCTGGAATGGGTTGCTCAAGAAAAGGTGATTGCAGGGGCACTCTCTACAAAGGAATTCAATCTTTACAGTCCACAATTTAGCCCGACAGAGTTTCGTATAATCTATACAGACTCTCACCTTGCTCCTCCCAGTACTATTTTACTCGCACCGAAAGTAAATCGGACTTACCAGAGTCGAATCATCCAAGTTATGAAAGATGCACCTCCTGATTTGGTTCAGGAAGCAGGCTATATTCCAAATGCCGCAGTACCGAGTTATGAATACATGATTTCAGTGATGGAGCGAGTCAGGGCGATCGCCACTCAGTTAGACAATAAACCTGTTCAGTTATTTTAGGCGTTGCATAAACGTTTTTAGTATGGTTCGATACTTCACATTTATTGCTTGCTTGTAAATGCTTAAAGCAAATACCAAAATTTTCTAAAAATCTTAAGGACGATATGCTCCAGCGACAACTGCTAGTGTAGTTCCTCCAGCAGATAAAGCAACACTAATTGGTACATTTTTTATAATAGCAATCCCTGCAATAAGAGTCACACAAGAGAAGCCAGTAATAATGATAGCTTTCATGAAATTATTCTCCTTTTAAAGAAATATGAGCTTATAAGAAAATCGGCATATTATTTATTACCACATGGTCATAGATGATTTCATGAACCATTTCTCCTCTGATTTTCTAAGAATTAATAGAAGTAGGAAAAACTTACTTATGCACTTTTAGAGGCAGAACTAATTCCCGCATTGATCACAAAGAGTACGTTCGCAATCCCAGAAATCCTTATGTAATCGAGGGTTGAGCCTGATACAAAATGAAGTAAAAAAACATACTGTTGAAAACCAGACTCTGCTTCAAGTTCACAAGACAAGGGTGATAACTTCTAAAACACTCTTTGTGGTAAATGTGGGTAAAATGATTTCTTATTAGTAACAAAAATGCTAAGATCAGTTGGTTAAGTTACTCCTATTCTAGGAAATAGGAAAAATCCACGATGAGTACACTGGTCATCCTAAATATAGGAAGTGGTGACTTGTTGAGTGGGTTTCCACAAGTAACTGTTCAGACATGGACAGGAGGGAGGAGCTTGCCGGAACAGTCTGTGGGTAGTCTACCGCCTGCCCCTGTATTGATTGAGCTATATCAGTCTTGGCAGTCAACCTACCGCTGCCTATGTAATTCCCAATCAATCCGTTCTACTGTATTAGCTCCTGAAGAAGATGATATTCTAGAGATTGATGAAGCTGGAATCACCAACGTCTCACAGGCTAACTTGGATCAGGTTAGCCGGGAACTATGTATAGAATTAAATATATGGCTAAGTGCCAAGCATTTTTTAAAGATTGAGCGACATATGCGATCGCAACTTCATCCGACAGAAGACATTCGGATGATTTTGGAAACCAATAATGAATGTCTCCGGCGTTTACCTTGGCATAAATGGGAAATATTTCAAGATTATCCCAAAGCAAATATTGCTCTGAGTCAACCAGAGTACAGACGCCGCCAATTACCACAGTCGAAAGTTAATAGAAATAAAATTAGAATTTTAGCGATTCTCGGCAATAGCATAAATATTGATGTTAAGGCAGAACGTGAGTTTCTCCAAAATTTACCAAATGCCGAAACCACATTTCTAGTCAATCCATCCTGCCACGAATTCAACACACAACTTTGGAGTCAACTCGGCTGGGATATCCTCTTTTTTGCTGGACATAGCCAAACCGAAGAACAAACTGGCAAACTCTACATCAACGAAAACCCCACAAATAACAGCATCACTCTTGAAAAGTTGGAAGAGGCACTTAAGGCTGCCATTGAGCGAGGGTTGATACTGACTATCTTCAATTCCTGTGATGGATTGGGATTAGCTCTGGCACTGGAGAGATTGCATATTCCTGTTGTTGTGGTGATGCGAGAACCAGTGCCTAATCGAGTAGCACAGGAGTTTCTGAGGTATTTTTTAGAAGCATTTGCAATTGAGCAGCTTTCTTTCAATCAAGCGATGCGACAATCTTGCAGGAAGTTGCAAGGATTGGAAGAAGACTTCCCTGGAGCCTCTTGGTTACCCATTAGTTGTCAAAATCCAGCCATAGAACTGCCAACTTGGTTAGAGTTGGACGGAATGCTGCATCAATCCTTGCAGGTGAATTTAGAACAACAATCAACTGATGATCTGATTCTAGTCCCAGGAGTCGCTCAGGAACAGGAACCACCACTACAGCTTGATGCTGAACCTACTGTTACTTTTGAAATAAATAGTCAACCATCTGCAATTCTTACTTTAGAGCAATATTCCTGTGTTGAAGAAATATTGACAGAATTGATTGGGCCAATCGCCTTTACGTTGATCCAAATATTTAAAGCACAGCCACTAACTTTTCGAGACTTAGTGGAGGAGTTGGCGGTTTACCTTTCTCTGCCTCAAATCACAGAATTTGAACAGCAGGTAACACCTCTGTTTCAAAAGCCTTCTGCTCAATCTCAAGTGCAAATAGACACCCCTGTTATTTCTAACGAACAAGAAATTACTGATGTTTTGGTCTGTGAATATGAACAAGCACTTGCTGAGATTATAGGTCCAATCGCAGTTTTCTTAGTTCAAGATGCCCTAGCTTCCTCTCCTCAAATTTCGAGGGTGGAACTCATCGAAATGTTATCAGACGATATTTCCAATCCTCAAAAGGCTGCTGAATTTAGACAGCGCTTTCTGAACTAAACTTAAATAGTTGCCATAAAAACACCTCAATAACCCAATAAAAACTAGGGTCTGAGCTTGTGAAAATAAATGGAAAATTAATTACCAAATAAAGTGCAATAATTAATCAAATCTGGGTAAAGCAAGAAGTATTTGAAAAAATCAAATTTTAGATAAATATGTTTTTAAAAAATTATTTCCAAGATGCTAAAATTAGCACTAAATTTAATTTATTTGTAATTCTCATTTTCATCATTGGGATTTTATTGAGTGGTTCAACATTTTGGAGGGCGCTTGAGCAAAGGGCAGAAGCTGAAGTTAGTTCTAAAGCTTTAGTCCTCATGGAAACCATCAATGCAGTTAGAAACTATACTCAAGATCGAGTTAATCCCCTTCTAAAAGGCAGGCTAGAAACTGAGTCTAAATTCACTCCAGAGGCAATTCCAACCTTTGCAGCGAGAGAAATCTTTGAGTATTTTCGTAAAAATCCAGATTATGCAAGTTACATCTTTAAAGATGCTGCACCTAATCCGACGAACTTACGAGATCAAGCAGATGAGTTTGAAACTAAGCTTGTAAAAGAGTTCCAGAAGCAACTATCTCCGCAAGAAAATGGATGGCGCGACTTTTCTGAAGGAAAGGTATTTTACATAGCACAACCATTTACTGTGACAAAACAAAGTTGCCTGGAATGTCACTCAACTCCAAATATTGCTCCTAAGAGCTTGTTGACAACCTACGGTACTAGCCACGGCTTTGGATGGAAGCTCAACGAGATTGTTGCAGCTCAGATTGTCTACGTCCCAGCCGAGGAAATTTTTACAAGCGTTCGTCATTCATTTATGATTACTCTGGGAATTTTAATTGGTACTTTTTTGGTTATTGTTTTCTTAATCAATGTTCTGCTGAAGCGCACTGTAGTCCAGCGAATTCAGAAAATCGCTAAAACAGCACAGGCTGTCAGCCGTGGAGATATGAAAGCTGATTTTGGAGAAGATTCTAAAGATGAAATTGGTATTCTGGTAATTGCTTTCAATCGGATGAAATCCAGTGTAGAAGTGGCGATGAAACTATTGAAGCAAAGGAAAAAAGATGAAGATTTCACTTAAACGTTTCTGGTTAAGTTTTGTTGCATGGTTGTCTATTTTTGACCCACATACTTACCTGTAAATTCTCGCCAAACAACAGCTTTCAGCAACCTCTACGGTTAAGCAAATTGCATCCTTGTGGGATGCAATTTGCTTAAATTTTTGTAAGATTTAGTAATGCGCCATGCGATCGCAGTAAACGTTCACGTCTGCAAAGTAGTATAAAAAAGCACGTTTCTGATTTATGAAAGTTTTTAGCGAACGGATATACTGGGCGATCACAGACATAAACTTTTTATAAAATTATGGCTATAGCAAATGAATACACAAGTTACAAAATGAGACTACAGAAACTCAAAAATGGATATCAATTCAGGCATTGATACCCATCTTAAGTGCGATTAATAATAGTTATTGCATCTGCAATCTAGAAGATTGATTGCAATTGCTCAATTATTTATTAATACTTACTGAAACGGAAAAAGCACCAATGTTGTCATTATACCAGACATTCCAGTTATTAGTTTTTGTAATATTCTCCCAATGTTTTAGTCTATTCTGATATTGCTCATTAGCCTTTTCTTTCTTTGTTCGTTCTGACCAAGAATTGAAATCTTCGCTTTTCAAAGCAGCTTCATACTGAGCTTTACTTAGATAGTACTGAAAGTTTTCTTCGTTCAATGGTCGAGCATATACTTCCTTTTTATCATTCGATAGCCAAATGTCATTTACTGTCAAAACTAACTCACCATCGGTAGGAGTGGTAAATGTCTTACTACTTCCAATAGGTTGTATATTATCTTGCTTGATTTGACTTTTCGAGTCTTTTACTGCTGCTAATAGCATTCCGTATCCATAGTAAGCACCATCCTTATCTGGTAAGAGTTTGTGTTTGTTGCGCTCTTTGAAAAAATCATCTTCCAGTTTGCTTCCTTGTGGATCTACCCAAAGTGATTCTGTTTCTTCATCTGTCTGCGCTGCTGTCACAATCCTCTTCAGAGAAGTATTCACACGTCCGCTAGCTGTAATTGTGACTTTATCATTAGCCTTAACGATAATTCCTGTGCTAACCCAAGGACTATTTTTGTCTGCTCCTACAGGGTTTAATAAGAGAATTCCATCTTGTTTACTACCCCGCTTGAGTGTGATAGTACCAGCTTTTGTAGTAATTTCGATCTCCTCTGGACGTGTGAAATAAAGACTCAGCGATATAATTGTCCCCAAAAAGATAATCAAAATACCTATGATAGTCAATCCATTTTTAGTTTTTAAAAGAAAAGATAGAATATCTAGCCAAGTAGTAAATGTGGATAGATTTTGTGTTGGTGATTCCTGGGCTGAATCACTGTCTTGATTAGGTAGAGTGTTATTAGTCTGAGATTGATTAGTCATTGATTTAATTAAGTACTGTGTTAAATAACAAGGAAAATTCATATTTTCCTGCTAGCTTCGCTCCTAGTTATTGTCTGAAAAATTTGTAAATGTTGGATTAAAAACACTAATTTTCGCTCCAAATTCAAAGTTTGCATTGATTTGAGATGATTGATGTTCTGATTCTAATTGTTTAGACATTTCATCGTTAATCCACTTTGTCAAAGCTTTATAGCTTGTTCGCTTGACTTTTACTCTTTTTGCTAAGCATAAATAAATCTCCTCAAAAATAGTATAAATTTGATGTGGTAATTTTGAGTTGTTGTGAAAAGGATGTTATTTATATTCCTTTCTTTCTATTTTGTAATAGTTTTACTGAAAATAAACTTATGCAGTTTTTATACGAAGTCGCAATCAAAGATAGTATCTGTTACAGCACTTCCGGCTATTATGAAGCACAATTTTACCTATATCCCTTTCCTATCCTAACTTTTCAGACTGTGTGCGTACCTCATAGCAGGCGGAAGTGCTGTATTGCGCTTGTAGGGGGGACAAAAAGGGCTAGGATGCAGATAAAATAAGCCTCATTGCCCTTTTTTTTTGTCCCCCCGTAAGTCTTTTCATGGCATTTTGTCTCCCCGCAAGGATTATTGGTGAATTGAAAAAAAGACAATAATTGGGTTGATAATTTTTATAAATATAAAATTCATATTCCCACAACTGCATTAGTTCAAAATCCTGGAAACTATAAAATATATGCAACTATAAAAAGAAGGTGTATGAATGTGAGGCAGTGTAATATCTATGAGTGTGTCACCACGATACTGGAAAATTTGGCTAATTAATCCCGCTAGCGAAAGGGTGAGCTATAAACAGGTTTTAGCACCTTTGGCAAAAGAGTTTATCCAGAAACAATTAAGCGAAAGTCAAAATAATGACCCACAATCAAGTTTAATTTCATATTTTTACGCAAAACAAACTGCGGTTGACATCAGAAGTCGTGCCGAAGCAGGGCTTTGTCTGAGGTGTTATGTTTCGGAACCCATTCTGAAAGCCTGCCGCAAGCTGGATACTCTTTTTGGTGTTCAAAAGGACTTTAGCTACCAGGATTTACTGACATTTGCTCTTAATGACGATGGGGAAACACTCGTGATCTTGGATAGCGATCGCAAAACTCAACTGATTTTAGATGATAAAGGTAAGGCGAAGACAACGGCTTACCAATTTTTTACTGTAAAAGTTTTGCAGACATTTAATGCAGACTCCCAGTCTAGGATGAGCTTAGACAATTGGGCATACTTGCAAACAAAACAAAATCCCGAAATTAAAAATTTCTTATCAGAATTTGGTTTTAAACATCTTAGTGATTGGGCACTATTGAATAGGGCTAGACCTAAACAAATAGAAGGTTTAGCAGAACGCGATCGCCATCTAGTAGAAGTCTATCATGCAGTCTACCGTCGCGATCGAGTCCAGCATCGGCAGTTAGGAGCAAAAAGATGTCCAGATCCGGATGCTCTTCAATTGCAAGAAATGCTTACCTGTCTACAAGCAAGAAATGTCACTATCAAAACTACAACTGAGTTGCTCAAAGAACTCAAACAGGTAGCAGTGCAACTGAGACAGTACGATATCTGGAGTAACAGAGAACCTTTGGAGATTTCAGATCCGGATACTGGCAATTATACAACCAGAACAGATTTACCCTATGAATCGAGAGATGAATTAGATGTGGAACAACAAGAATTTTTGGACTTTTTACATGAACAACTCAGGATAGCTTTAACTCAGACCATAGAGCAAGAAATTCGCAGTTGTATCAGCAAGTTAGAAAAAAGCAAAAAATATGCTCCTTTTGCAAAACAATTCATTCCTGGATTGCAACTATACTACAACCAAGGTTTATCTTTAAAAGATATTGCACCCCGATTGGGAATGACAAGTTGGGATCAAGCAAGACGAATATTAAATCCAGGTGAACTACTCAATAAAGTACGTGTTTCGTGCGTACAACAACTGTTGGCAAGTATCTTAAAAAAAGCTCAAGAAAAGGGTTTAACCGAAATTCCTCCAAAATCAGACTATTTACAAAGCCTAGCTGAACAAATTGAAGCTTTTGCTGATGCAGAAATTTTTCAAGAGGCAGGAGAAGAAATCAGGGCGGGTAAAAATCGCAAGATGGAGAGTTTATATGCTCAACAACTTTGCCTGACTTTAAATAACATAACTTAGTTTAACGTACATCTGGAGTCAAACAATGCTGACATCCCCAAATAATTCAACTGATTTTAGGCTCTTATTACCAGAAGTGATTTGGTTAGAGCCAGAATATTTCGATCAAGCTAAAAACATTAGTAGTCAAAGTAGTGATGAATCTAGCCAATGGCAAAATTATTTAAATACATTGGCGTTGATTGCCTTAGAAGAATGGCTGAAAGAGAGAATTCCAGAGAAATCTATTAGTAAACAAAGCCAACTGATTGAGAATACCTGTAGTCTCAATGTTGGTGATTTCAAATTTTGTATAATTGCCACCGAAAACCTGCTTCATGAATTAGTTTATTTGCCCAAAAATATTGTAGAAGATCCAGAATTAGCAACTCATTTTTATGTAGTTTTAGAGGTATTAGAAGAGCAGGAAGAAGTTATTGTTAGAGGATGTCTCCGTTACGATCAATTGGTGAATTATCAGAATCAGGTGAGTTTGCAACCCCAGGATAATTATTACAAGTTACCACTATCTTTATTTGATACGGAGCCAAATCACCTGTTGTTCTATTGCCGTTTCTTGGAACCTACAAGTATTCCTCTACCTGTAGCCGAGATGACGACGGCAGCAAAACCACTAGAATACATGCAAAAAAGCACAATTAAATTAAGCCAATGGTTGCAAGATATATTTGATGAAACTTGGCAAACAGTTGATTCACTTATCAACCCAGAAGCAAATTTAGTGTACAGCATCAGAAATGTTGATGAGGGAGCAAAGCGAGCCAAACTTCTTGACTTAGGGATGCAATTAGGCAATCAAAATGTAGCATTATTAGTGAAGATAAAAGAGGAACCTGAGGAAAAATTAGCCATTTTGATACAGCTACATCCCGGTGGTGGAGCAAGATGTCTACCGCCCAATTTAAAACTAATTTTACTGTCAAAAGCCGGAAAAATTCTCCAAGAAGTGCAATCGAGAAACCAAGATAACTACATTCAACTTAAACCCTTTAAAGGAGAACAAGGAAAACGTTTTAAAATTCAGGTGAGTTTGGGGAGTGTCAGTATCACGGAAAACTTTGAACTGTGAAATGAGTGGCACTAATTCTTAAAGCTAATTGAAATATAGGAGTCCGATTTGATTTATGAAAAAATCTAAGTAGCGTGTGTTATGGCGTAGCCTAACGCACCTAAATCGTTAACTGGTGCGTTAGCCTTTGGCGTAACGCACCCTACGTGTATTTCAGAAATCAAATATGAGTCCTATAGGTATCGATCAGATTAGCTTTTCTAAAGTCTGTACTTTTAAGTATGGCTGTGGTGAAGTTAGCATTGTGAAAGCTCTTCTTGCCAAAGCCTGAAAAAGCAACTGCAATGTTCACGAATCAATTTTCGGATTATTTAGTCATCAAAAGAAGACTTTCGCTATTAGCAAGGAACTTTA